>DAOSLL010000235.1:0-6198 GCA_035368905.1 Rhodoferax sp. | reverse complement strand
GGAAACCCAGCAAGTGCATTAGGCCGAAGACGTGATCGGTGAAGCCCGCCGTGTCGGTGTAGTGTTCCTCGATGCGCAGATCCGACTCGTGGTACAGCAAGCCATCGAGCACATAGGTCGAATCACGCACACCGACATTGACCACCTTGGTGCTGAACGGTGCGTACTGGTCAGAGATATGGGTGTAGAAAGTCCGTCCTGGACTGCTTCCATACTTCGGGTTGATGTGTCCTGTGCTCTCGGCCTTACTGCCGGTTCTGAAGTTCTGGCCGTCCGACGATGAGGTGGTGCCGTTGCCCCAGTTCGCGGCAAAGGTGTTGCGAAACTGGGTATTGACCAGCTCGCCCAATGCCGTTGAGTACGTTTCATCCCGGATGTGCCACGCTTGCAGCCATGACAGCTTAGCATAGGTCGTGCCAGGACAGGACTCAGCCATTTTGGTCAAGCCAAGATTGATACCGTCAGCTAGGATTGTCGTCAGCAGCAAGGTGTTGTCCTTGGCCGTATCGCCGGTCTTCAGGTGCGTGAAGTGTCGGGTGAAGCCTGTCCACTCGTCCACCTCCATCAACAACTCTGTGATTTTGACGTGCGGCAATAGCGCCGCCGCTTGGTCGATCAGCGCTTGCGCGGTGTCTGGCACTGCTGCATCAAGCGGTGTAACCTTCAGTCCTGACTCGGTGATGATGGCATCAGGCGGATCGTTGGACGCAGCCAAGCGATTGGCTGTGGCGAGCTGCTGTTCCAGCAATAACAGCCGGTCATGCAGGTACTTGTCGCAGTCGGTGGCCACAGCCAGTGGTAATTCGCTGGCCAGCTTCAGGGTGGCGAATTTTTCCACGGGCACGAGGTACTCGTCGAAGTCCTTGAACTGGCGTGAACCTTGCACCCATACGTCGCCCGAGCGCAACGCATTTTTCAGTTCCGACAAGGCGCACAGCTCGTAGTAATGCCGGTCGATGCCCTCTCCGGTAAGAACCAGTTTCGCCCAGCGCGGCTTGACGAACGCTGTGGGCGCGTCGGCGGGCATCTTGCGGGCGTTGTCGGTGTTCATGGTGCGTAGCACGTCGATAGCATCAAGCACGCTCTTGGCGGTCGGTGCCGCCCGCAGCTTGAGCACGGCCAGAAACTCTGGTGCGTAACGACGCAACGTGGCATAGCTTTCGCCGATGCGGTGCAAAAAATCGAAATCAGCAGGTTGCGCAAGCTTTTGAGCCTCGGTGACGCTGGCTGCAAACCTTTCCCACGGCATGACGGTTTCGATTGCGGCGAATGGATCGCCCCCGCTCTGTTTGGCATCCAGTAGGGCTTGGCCGATGCGGCCATACATCCGCACCTTGTCATTGATTGCCTTGCCGGAAGTCTGAAACTGCTGCTGATGTTTATTCTTGGCCGCATTGAATAGCTTGCCGATGATGCGGTCGTGCAGGTCAATGATTTCGTCGATGACGGTGGCCATACCTTCGATAGCCAGCGCGACCAGAGTGGCATAACGTCGTTGAGTCTCGAACTTTGCCAAGTCGGCGGGTGTCATCTGACCACCCTCACGGGCAATCTTGAGCAGGCGGTTCTGGTGAACCTGCCGCTCAATGCCTTCGGGCAGGTCAAGCGCCTGCCAGGCTTTGAGTCGCACAATATGTTCGAGCATGTGCCGCGAATTCGGCTTGATGGGCGATTGCCGCAGCCATGCCAGCCAGGTCGTTTTGCTGCCCTCTTTGCGCTTGAGCAGTTCGTCCAGGCGCAGGTGATGGACAGGCAACAAGGAATCGGTCAACGCCGCATGGATGCGCCGGTTGGCGCGGGTGATAGCTTCCGCACAGGCTCGCTCGATGGCGTTCATGGCAGGCAAGATGATGGTCTGTCGCCGGAGGTTTTCGACCAACGTGCTGGCCAGGACAATGCCTTTGTCAGTCTGCAAGGCCAGTTCGGTCAGCTTATGCACCGCTTGTCGGTAGTGGCTCATGGTGAAAGGCTTGAAGCCAAACACTGTTTGCAACTCAACCAAGTGCTCACGCCGGGTCTGGTCACGCAGGCCGTATTCATCCCAGCTTTCCACTGGCACCTTGAGCTGCGCCGCGACCAATCGCAGCAAGGGTGGGAGTGGCGATTCACCAACGCCAAGGACGATACCTGGGAATCGCAAGTAGCAAAGCTGAACGGCGAAGCCCAGACGGTTCGCAGGCCCACGCCGCTGGCGAATGATCGACAAGTCGGTTTCGTTGAACGTGTAGTGCTGGATCAGCTCGTCTTTGGCATCAGGTAGTACGAGCAGGCTGTCGCGCTCGGCAGCGGACAAAATCGAACGACGGGGCATATGGGCTCCTCTTGAAAACGCAGGTTTTTGATAAGCCTCGCCCAGTCACCGATGCGGCACGCAAAATCAAGGCACTTCCATTCTCACAAATAGTTCTTGATATGTTATTCTCAATAATCTACCATTACAACGAGTTTTGATAAGGATGGATGTATGGGGCAGCTCAATCAAATTGACCATGACACGGAGGAAGCCGTCCGGCGTTTCCTTGCCTTAATCGCCGGTCGCTATGACATGGCGGGCGCAATCGTTTTCGGCAGTCGTGCGCGTGGCACCCATCGCCCTGACAGCGATGCCGATGTTGCTGTGCTCCTGAGCGGAGAACATCAACGATTCCTGACTACCAAGCTGGCGATGGCCGATGTGGCTTTTGACGTGCTGCTTGAAACGGGCATCAACATCTCACCACTACCGGTCTGGCTCGATGAATGGGAGCACCCCGAAAACTACTCGAATCCGGCCCTACTTCAAAACATCGCCAGCGAGGGATTCCGACTGTGAGCAATCAATTGACTCCCATTGCCTTGATGGCGAAGGCTGACCGTGCGTGTTTGTCGGCGCGGGCCTTGTTCGACTTGGGTGATGTGGACGGCGCATGCAACCGCGCCTATTACGCGATGTTCGATGCCGCCCGCGCTGCGTTGCTGGCTTCGGGTGCACCCGTTAGACCCGACATTGGCAAGACGCACAGCGGGCTAATCAATGCTTTCAGTGAGCATCTCATCAAGAATGGGCCTATCTCGAAAGAACTAGGGCGGCTGTTGAAGCGTGCGGAGGAAATCCGACTGGTGGCCGACTACAAAGGCGATTCAGTTGAATTGAGCGATGCACAAGAAATGGTGGCACAAGCCGAAACCTTCGTTACTGCCATGCACGTCGAGTTCATTCCGAATGCCCCCAGCGATGACGACTATGGAATGGAGCCATGATGAATGACGTTTTGAAGCCTGGCGCAGGCGCAAAGCCGGCAGCCAAAGCAAAAAAAGCTGCTGACAGTCGTGATGCCGGCGGTGCAGCAGGTCAAACAGAGCTTCACCAGCGTTGTGGCTTGACAGAGGCCAAATGAGCACGTCCAGCATCGAGGCGCTGGCTAACGTCTGGGCGCGCATCGCCGAGGAAGCGACACTCCCGACCGGCTACGAGGGAACGGCAACACCGGAGACGCATCGGGCCTGTGAAGCCATTCAGGCGCGGATTCGTGACCACATCGTCGCCACCAATGGCATGCGTTTGTTTGGCCTGCTGCATCTGCTTGGCCAGGCATCGCTGCGCATGGAGCAAACGTTGTGGCCGGAAGACTTCGAGCGCATGACCCGCGAGGTTGAGGAAGCACTTCGTGAGGCTGACGATCCCAATGCCAAGTTGTACAGCCATGAGGAAGCTATGCAGGCGATGCAGGAACGTATCGACCGGGCGCGAGACAAGCCATGCTGATCGGTTATGCGCGCGTCTCGACACAAGACCAAAATCTTGACCTTCAGATCGACGCTTTAACCAAAGCTGGCTGTAAAAAGCTGTTTGACGACAAAATCAGCGGGAGTAGCAAAGAGAGGCCAGGTCTCACAAAGACGCTGGAAATGCTACGTGAAGGCGATACCCTCGTGGTCTGGAAGCTGGATCGTTTGGGACGTAGCGTCAAAAATTTGGTTGATTTGGTCAGCGATCTGCACAAGCAAGGTGTCCAGTTCAAAAGCCTGACCGATGCCATTGACACCGGCACTCCGTCAGGCCGCTTCTTCTTTCACGTCATGGCCAGCTTGGCCGAAATGGAGCGTGAACTGACGGTGGAGCGAACCCGCGCAGGGCTGGAAGTTGCCCGCAAACTTGGCCGCAAGGGTGGTCGCAAGCTCAAGATGACTGAAAGCAAGATCGAATCGGCCAAGAAATTGCTGGCCAGCGGCATTCCGCCCAAGGACGTGGCCAAGAACCTCGGCGTGTCTGTTCCTACGCTTTATCGCTGGATTCCGGCCTCCAGTAATCCTTAACGTGCTTTATTTTCCGTTTTCTGAGACGACCCCACTTGAGTCAATTCATGCATTTGCCAACGTCATGAAATACTACTTTATTGCCGTATGCACGCAATCATCCCATGGCAGCACACGACACCCACAGTCTGCCACGTTATCGGATTCGCTCGCTGTGGCAATGGCTGGTGTTGGCAGCGAGAACTTTGGCTTTGTCACTTTCAGCGCACCACCCGATACGTCTACAGCAAACTCCATGTTCGGTATCCACCGCTCAAACGGCGTGAGATCGGCCACATCGACGATGTACCAACACTTTTTGGCAGCATCCCATCGTGCTCCCAAGGCTTTGACCGTGTCTTTTTCAGCGAAGGGGGTGACCAAATTGATTCTCATAGCGGGAATTATCGATGCCAACACCGCAGACCTGCCTGCTACCGGCGGCTCTGCATCTGGCCCGACATGAGCGTCACGATCCCTGGCTTGGCCGCCTGGACTGCCCGGATTCATTCAAATGTTGCGTTCAACGTCTCCATGAACAGGGACGGGCGAAATGCCACGTCCTGACGCTTGCTGTCAAGCGCCAACCATTCGAGATCATCGGCGCGGAGGGGCTTTGAAAATAAAAATCCTTGCAGCTCGTTGCACCCCATTTCAACCAGCAAATTGCATTGGCCAACGGTCTCCACTCCCTCGGCCACGACATGCAAATTGAGTGCCTTAGCCATGTTGACGATGGATCGCGCGATTGAGCGGGCATCTTCACTGTCTTCCAGGTCAGTGACAAAAGCTCGGTCAATCTTCAGCTCAGCTGCAGGCAGTCGCCGCAGCGTGGCCAGACTCGAAAAGCCCGTGCCGAAGTCATCAATGGAGACGTGAAAACCCGCCTGCCGCATTTTCTCGAAGGTGGTTCGTGTCACTTTGGTATCTTCCATGGCCACCGACTCGGTGATCTCGCAGGTAAATCGTCCCGGCCGCAAGTTGTTGCGCCACAATGCAGCTTCAACGCGCTCAACTAGGTCATCTTCGCGCATCTGGTAGCCTGAAATATTCACCGCCACGCGCATCCGCAAGCCACGTTCGCGCCAACCGGCAGCTTTCAGGCAAGCCTCCTCGATCACCCAGCTTCCAATCGCACCAATCAGTCCGTAGCGCTCCGCCAACGGAATGAAAACCACCGGGCTGACGAAACCGCGTGTGGGATGGTGCCAGCGCAGCAACGCTTCGGCGGCGGTCACTTGCAGGCTGACGGCATCCACCTTGGGCTGAAAATACAACTCCAACTGGCCCATCTCAAGCGCGCTGCGAAGGTCTTGAACAAGCACCGCCACATCACGCACTTCTATACCCATTTTGGGGTCAAACTGACAAAAATCTCCGCCACCGTTGACCTTGACGCTGCGCATCGCCAGAGCGGCATTGGCCAACAGTTTGGCGCGCGATCCATGTTCCGGATACTCGGCAATGCCGATGGAACAACTCAACACTGTGTGGCTCGCACCAAACTTGACTGGTTCGGCCAATACCTCGATCACACGGGCCGCGATGCTTCGGCCGTAAGCCATGTCTCCGACCACAATCAGGGCAAATTCACCAGACGTGATACGGCAGACTTCGGCCTTTGGCCCGGCGCAAACCGTCAGCCGTCTTGACACATGGCGCAGCAGACTGTCGCCGCTGACTTGCCCAAAGGCATCGTTAAGGAGACCAAAATTGTCCAACGCCACATAAACAACGCAAAAGACACCACCGATCGCTTCTGCCTGATCAACTGCTTTGTCGAGCGCTACATTGAAGCCGGCGCGACTAAGGAGGCCGGTCAAGTCGTCTAGGATTTGGCTAGTTGCAATTCGTCTTGATGCCGCATCTATTGATCTTTTCATAATTCATGACAACCATTTGTCGCCTCGTGCGTTATTGCTC
>DAOSLL010000234.1:0-6209 GCA_035368905.1 Rhodoferax sp. | reverse complement strand
GAAGTCACACGCAACCCGCTTGGCCCGTTGCAGGACGCTGGCCCGTCGTTGCTGTCGATCAAATAGACCCGAACCAGTCCGGTTCAGCCACAAAACGGACCCAAAGGACCGAGCCAGGCGAGCTGGCGTGGTCATTTTGATGAAGTTCGGGAGATGATTGGCGACTGGCTTGCGGCACAATTACGCCAATGGGTGGTTAGACAAGGATTCAACCGAGGACATCAGCATGACAAATCCTATCAAGCGCATTGCAGTCTGCACCGGTGGTGGTGACGCTCCGGGTCTCAACGCGGTGATTCAGTCGGTCGTGATCGCGGCCGACGACCGCGGTTGGGACTGCTACGGCATACGCGACGGCTTCAACGGCATTTTGTTTCCCGAGCGCTATGCCGAGGGCGGTGTCTATCGACTCAGCCGTGACAAGGTGCGCGGTATCGGCCATCTGGGCGGCACCATCCTGGGCACCACCAACAAGGGCAACCCGCTGCATTTTCCGGTCAACATGCCCGATGGGACGGTGCGGGAAATTGACCGCTCGGACGAAATATTGACCTACTTTGCCACTCACGAAATTGATGCGCTGGTGTCAATTGGTGGTGATGGCTCGCTGACAATTGCCGATGCGCTGCACAAGAAGGGGCTGCGGGTGGTCGGTGTACCCAAAACCATCGACAACGATCTGGACAAGACCTACACCACCTTCGGCTTCGACACCGCAGTGGGCTTTGCCACCGAATGCGTGGACCGTCTGCACAGCACGGCCGAGAGTCATCAGCGCGTGATGGTGGTCGAGGTGATGGGTCGCTATGCTGGCTGGATTGCGCTGCATGTGGGCATTGCCAGCAACGCCCACGCCATCTTGATTCCTGAAATCGGCTTTGACCTGGACAAGGTCATTGCCAAGATCCGTGAGCGCGACGCCAATGGTCGTCTGTATTCGATCGTCGTGGTGGCAGAAGGCGCGCAGGCCCGAGATGGTCATCGGGAACTGCTGGCACCGGCTGAAGTAGGGCATGCCGAGCGGCTGGGCGGCATCGGCGAAAGCATTGCCCATGCCATTGCCAGCAGCACCGGCAAGGACACCCGGGTGGTGGTGCTGGGTCACCTTCTGCGCGGTGGAAGCCCGACCGCCTTTGACCGCCTGGCCGCCTTGCGTTTTGGCGCGGCAGCAGTGCGCGCGCTCGATGCCGGCAAGAGCGGCGTGATGGTGGCGTTGGGCATAAACGGTGTCAACTTTGTCGCACTCGAAGAGGTTGCCGGGCGCATGCGCAACGTGCCACTGGACTGCGACACCCTGCAAACTGGGCGTGACCTTGGCATTTCGTTCGGTGACTGACTGCACCGAAACCCGTTTCGATATGCAGGCTGCTGGCATCGCCGGGTTGCCTTCGGTTCTGGTGGTCTGCTTGTGCGCGCGATGGTGCGATGTGTGTACCGAGTACCTCGGTCGTTTCGAGCAGGTGCAGTTCAGCATTCAGGCCAATTTCCCGCAGGCGCAATTTGTGTGGCTGGACATCGAGGACGAAGCCGATTTGCTGCACCCTTTGGATGTCGAAAACTTTCCGACCCTGCTGATCGCCGTAGGCGATTCGCCCCTGTTTTTTGGCACGATCACCCCGCAGGCGCAATCTCTTGAGCGCCTGGTGCGCCATACCGTGTTGAACGGGGCCGCGCCAGAAATGGCAGACCCAGAGCTTCGTGCAGCCGTGACGAGAATCCGCGCAGCCAGGCAAACAGCGGTCAAAAACCAGTAAGCTGACGATCAAGCATGGCAGCCGTTCGGTTATGCCTTTTTGCAGTAGGCGGCCAAGGTCTCACGCAAAGCTAAACTGTTAGCCTTGAGCTTCTCGTTTCAGCAATTCAATCCATGCCACCTGACCATCGTCAATATGACGCTCCTGATGAGGTGTTCGAGCGGGCAGCAGGTATTTTCCGGATTCTGGCGGCACCCAACCGTTTGAAAATCATCAGTTACTTATGCCACGGCGAGCAAAATGTCAGCTACCTGCTCGACAGAATTGACACCTCACAGGCCAACATGTCGCAGCACCTGAATGCGATGTACTTGGCGCGTGTCCTGAAAAGGCGTCGCGACGGAGTCAGAACTTACTATTGCATGGCGGATGACCGAATTGCACATGTGTGCAAGGCGGTTTGCGCAGAGGTTGAGAACAGACCTGGGTTCCAGAGATTGACAACGGCAGCCTGACGCACCTGGATCAAGCGCGTGTTGCCTCATGTTTCCGGCCTGCACGGGCCGTTTCACTGCTAAAAAGGATAAAACCATGAATATGCTCGGAAAATCTTGCCTGCTGCTGGCCAGTCTGGCCATGTCTGCGGCCCTTTCAGTGGCCGTTGCCGCCGACCTGAAGTCTATTCAGGCCAAGGGTGAGTTGCGCCATCTTGGCATCAGATACGCCAACTTTGTGACCGGCGCGGGCGATGGTTTTGATGTCGAACTGGCGCAGGGTTTTGCCAGACACATCGGGGTGAAATACACGCTGGTGTACACCGACTTCTATAACGTCATTCGTGATCTGCTGGGCAAGGACGTGGTGCGTAAGGGGTCCGAGGTGACGCTGGCCGGTGACTTTCCGGTCAAGGGTGACATGATCGCCACCGGATTCACCATGCTGCCCTGGCGCGAGGCGGTGCTGCTTTACTCCAAACCCACGTTTCCTTCGCAAGTGCTGTTGGTGGCCAGGGCGGATGCAAAATTCACCCCGATCAAGGGCTCCAAAGATTTGCCTAAGGACATCGCTGAGACCCGCTCGCTGATTGGCAAGAACAGCCTGCTGGTGATGGAGCGCACTTGTCTGGATCCGTCCAACTACGGACTCAAGGGAGTCGGCATCGACCTCAAGGCCTATACCAAGAGCACCAACTTGAACGAAATGGTGCCGGCCTTGCTCAACAAGGATGCCGAGTTGACCCTGCTTGACGTGCCCGATGCGATTCTCGACTTGAAAAAATGGGCTGGTCAAATCAAGGTGCTAGGCCCCATTTCGGAGCTTCAGGATTTGGCAGCGGCCTTCCCCAAAGACGCACCCGAACTTCGCAAAGCCTTTGACGAGTATTTGGTCAAAGTGAAGGCCGATGGCAGCTACGACAAACTGGTTGACAAGTATTACCCTGGCATTCGCCGCTATTTTCCTGACTTTTTTGCCAGAAAAAATTGATGTCAAACGGGCCAACGCAGGCTTGAAGCAAGGCACAGAGCGATGTTCGGGCGTGTCGTGTTGCGATGGCCATTGGTGCTGGCTGCAGCGTTTTGCCTTTACACGATTGTCTTGTTATGGAACGTCTTCGGTGCCCAGACCCTGCTGCGTTCCAGTGCCGATGCCCGGCTGATTGCCGACAGTCAGCGCAGGGCTGCAGCGATTGGTGACTTCATGGTCGAACGCCGCAATGAGGCGGTCGATTTATCAGAAAGCCACGAGATCGATGCTTATTTGGTCAACAAGGCCCTTGGCATGTCGCTCCAGTATGGATTGATTGCCAACCTGGACGCGATTGATCAGTGGTTTCGACGCAAGAAGGCACAAAAAGTCCTGCGAGGGACAGCAATGTTTCGCGACATCGTTTTTTTTGATGAAAACGGTGAGGCCCTGTCAGAGCAAAGTGCCAATGTCGGCCCCAAACCTGAATTGCCTGCAGGCTTCGAGAAAGAGGCAAAACTGGTCATTGACCCGAATCGGCGGCTGATCGTTGCAAGTGCTCCGGTGCTTCATAAAGGCATCTACAGTGGCGTTGTTGTCACTACCGGTGACTTGACCCAGTTGGCCCCATTGTTGATTGCTGGCAGCAAGTCCGATGAAGTGCACAAATACCAAGAGCGATTGATCTCATCGGACGGCCTCAATTTGGCAGCCACTGGCAACTCATCGTCGCTTGAGAAAGAATTGCTGCAAGACCTGCTGCGACAGCCGCAAGACGTGTTGTTGTCGATGCCAGAGCTGGCACATGCGCTGCCAAATGCGGCAAATCAACTGGTGCTGCGCACTCCGGTCCCGGGTCTGCCACTTTCCTTGGTCAACATCATCGACCGGGATACCGTTTACGGCCACATCAGTTCCAGCCTGTTCCTGTATTCCCTGAGCGTGTTTCCGTTCCTGCTGCTGTTGGGAGCGGTTGCTTTTGACCGCCAACGACGGCGAACTGTCCAGTTGCAACATGATAATTCAGCGCTGGCAGAAGAAGTCGCCCGGCGCCAGGCACTGGAGAACGAGCTGCGAAGCAACACCAGCAGGCTCGAGCAAATGGCCGTCGAGTTGCAGCACAGCGTGCAAATTGCGCAAGACGCGAGCCGCGCCAAATCTGATTTTCTGGCCACCATGAGCCACGAGATCCGCACCCCAATGAACGGGGTGATCGGCATGACCGATTTGGCCCTGGAGACCGAGCTGACCGACGAGCAGCGAACTTATCTCCAGATTGTCAAATCTTCTGCAGACGGCTTGCTGACGATCATCAACGACATTCTCGATTTTTCAAAAATGGAGGTTGGCAAGATGGCTGTCGAAACAATTGCTTTTGACCTTCATAGTCTGGTTGCCACCGTGATGAAGTCCCTGTCGATGCGCGCTCAGGAATGCTCTCTTGAGCTAATTTGTGATGTGCATTCCGATGTGCCGCGCCAGATACAGGGTGACCCGGGGCGCTTGCGCCAGATCCTCATCAACTTGCTCAACAATGCCATCAAGTTCACCGAAAGCGGCGAAGTTGAACTGGGGGTATTCGTTCACAGCGATCAGGGCGAAGCCGTCCAGTTGGAATTTGCTGTTCGTGATACCGGCATTGGCATCCCACAAGACAAGCAGAAACTCATTTTTGATGCATTTACTCAGGAAGACACCTCCACCACGCGGCGTTTTGGTGGCACCGGCCTTGGCTTGACCATCTCCAGCCGACTGGCTGCCTTGATGGGTGGGCGCATCTGGGTTGAGAGTCGAAGCGGCATTGGCAGCACCTTTCACGTTCAACTCCCGTTTGGGCAGACTGTCGGTGGGCCGATACCAGCGCCAATGCAGGACCTGCGTCACAAACGTGTCTTGCTGGTGGACGACAACGCGGTCAATCGGCAGGTTCTGGGCCGTATGGTACAGCGCTGGGGCATGCAGGTTACCGAAGCCGCATCGGGCCAGTCGGCGCTCAATATCCTCAATGAGTCGGCTGCACAGGGTTTTGACTTGCTATTGCTTGATTTTCATATGCCGGGCATGGATGGTTTTGAGCTGACCACATGCTTGAAGCAAGATGAGCGGTTGCGGGGCATCAAGATTATTTTGCTTTCCTCGGTCGCCAATCCGGGCCAGGGTGTCGAAAGTCAGGAGGTGGGCATTGATGCCTATCTGACCAAACCAGTGTTGCAACACGAACTGGAACTGGCCTTGCGGAATCTGTTTGCAAATTCAGCCCCACTGCCTGCGCCACCGGCAACCAACCCCCTGACCATTCAAGACGACGTAAAAGTGGCCAGTGGTGCTCTGAAAATACTGGTCACCGAAGACCACCCGGTCAACCAAATGCTGGTCCTCACCTTGCTGGAAAATTGGGGATATCACGCCATACTGGCCCAGAATGGCCAGGAGGCATTGGACCAGCATGCACGCGATGTTTTTGACCTGATCCTGATGGACATGCAGATGCCGGTCATGGATGGACTGGAAGCAACGCGCTTGATTCGTGCACGCGAAGCCAGCAACCCGGACCTGGTCAAGACACCGATCTATGCGCTCACGGCGGCCGTTCTTGCCGACGAGCAAGAAGCTGGCTTGCGGGCCGGGGTGGACGGATACCTGACCAAGCCGATCAACAAGGAGCAGTTTCAGGGCGTGTTGAATCAACTCGCTGCCAGTCGCAGCGTGACAAGCCGGGAGCTTCCGGGTTTCGACTACGCGGCGGCGTTGAAGCAATGTGATGCCGACATCCTGAAAATCATTGGCGACAAATTCATGGCTTCGGCTGCCAGCGAGATGGCCGCTATAGAACAAGCTATTCAGGCTGCCAACTGGCCAGAGCTCGAATGCCTGGTGCATTCGCAAAAAGGCCTGGTCGGCAATTTTGGGGCCAATCCGCTTGAAAAATTGTTCTCGGAACTTGAGCAGGCATCCCGCAATCGACGGGCACCCGATGCTTCGCTGCTATTGGAACTGCAACACGAATGGCATCGGTTGCGCAAGTCCCTGGGTGTCTACCTTGAAGGAAAA
>DAOSLL010000233.1:0-6226 GCA_035368905.1 Rhodoferax sp. | reverse complement strand
GTGCGAAGGTTTACGGCAACTTGGTCCAAAGCCAATTGCAACTGCGCCATGGCTCCAGTCTGCCTACTAGTACCCACGCCTGACAGATCACCCGCCGCCAATCGAGTGGCATATTCGGTGATTTGTCGTAACCCTTGGCGAGCCTGGTATCTGCAGTATCGCCCTAGCATCACCGCCAGAGCGACATCCACTGCCAGCGCCCACTCCAACTGCATGACGAACGGTAGAGCACTTGCAAGCGTAAAACCAGCGACAAGCACCACCACCACTTCTACACCACCCGAGGCAACTAAAGCCGACCTAGCGCTGCGTATCAGGCGGCCCATCCAGCCGGTTTGCACGACGAGACCGTGATGCAACCCCGTGGAAATTTTGTTGGCCTTAGCCTGCGCCTGCAACCTGGCGTAAAGCGCGGTCGCTGCATCTATCTCGCTGCGCGACGGCTCGGTACGTACCGAGAGATAGCCGGTGACCTGTTCCCCTTCCCTCATTGGGGTCACGTTGGCCCTGACCCAATAATGGTCGCCGTTTTTGCTCCGATTTTTTACCAGTCCTGTCCAAGGCAGGCCCGCCTGAACGGTTTGCCACAAATCCCTGAAGGCTTCAGCAGGCATGTCGGGATGGCGAATAAGATTGTGTGGTTGACCCAGCAACTCATCCTTGGAATATCCGCTGACTCTCACAAAGCTGGGGTTGCAGTAAATAATGCGACCTTTGGTGTCAGTAACAGACACCAGAGTTTGACCACTGGGGAAAGTTGCCCCCAGCTGGGTAATTGGTAAATTTAGTCTCACGGCGAATGCCTTGTTATTTTCGCAATTTTGAACCCGGGGCGTCATCGATCATTGTTGGGGCGAACGGCTGCGAGCAATGCAGTCGGCGGCTACCTTGTGGGCGGCCTGCCGCTGCTGGACATCATCCTCGAATTTCAAGTCATTCAACAAGAGTGAGAGGCGGGTCAGTGTGTCGCGCATGCGGTGTAATCCATCCACTAGTCGTCGCTCAAGTTCCACCTGTAGCTGTCTTTCTTGTGGACTTTCCATTGGCGCTCCAATTACTTTGCGGTCGGGATCAATAGGGCCTAAAGTTGTTGCCCCGTTCCGCGCGTACAGGAGCATGCGTCACGTGCGACACCAGGCGCACTGGTTCGATGCGACGGTTCGTGACGCCCTCCGGTCGCCGGGATGCTTTGGGCAGATCCCCGCCCACGTTGAAGAAGGCAATACTTTCCTGCAACAGTTTCGCCTGGTTTGAGAGCTCTTCGCTGGTGGCTGCGAGCTCTTCGGAGGCCGAGGCGTTTTGTTGTGTGGCTTTGCTGAGCTGTCCCATGGCACCGCCGATTTGCACCACCGATTCGCTTTGCTCGACACTGGCTGCTGCAATCTCTTGCACCAGTTCGCTGGTTTTCTGGATGCTGGGCACAATTGCATCCAGCAGCGTGCCCGCGCGCTCTGACGTTGCCACGCTGTTGGTGGCCAACTCCCCGATTTCCTTGGCTGCCGCTTGGCTACGCTCAGCGAGCTTGCGTACCTCCGCGGCGACCACCGCAAAGCCCTTTCCCTGTTCTCCGGCACGCGCCGCTTCAATCGCTGCATTGAGCGCCAGCAGGTTGGTCTGGTAGGCAATGTCGTCCACAATGCCAATCTTGGAAGCTATTTGTTTCATCGCTGCAACCGTATGACTGACGGCGCTCCCTCCTTCGATCGCCTCTTTGCTGGTGTTGGTGGCCATGCCGTCGGTAACCCGGGCGTTTTCGCTGTTCTGGTTGATGCTGGCGGACATGACATCAATTTGCGAGGATGTTTCTTCCACGCTTGCGGCCTGTTCGCTGGCGGCTTGGGACAACGACTGCGCCGTAGCGCTAACCTGATTGGCCGCACCCAGCAGCGCGTCTGATGCACCATGCACTTCGCCAATCACGCGGGTCAGGTTCTCTGCGGTGGCGTTGACGCTGTCCTTGACCTTGCCAAACAGGCCCTGGTAGTCGCGCTTGATGCGTTGGGTCAGGTCACCTTCGGCGAAGGCAGCCATCACGTTGGCCACGTCACCCAGGCCTTGTTCACTGGTGGCAATCAGCTCGTTCATGCCGACGCTGATAAGCTCAAGAAAACCGCTTTTACCTGCGGTACTCAGGCGTTGACTGAAGTCGCCCGCGCCCGCTGCGGCAACGATGGCCGCCACTTGTTCTTCGGCTGCGATTTCATCGGTACGGTCAAACCATTGTGTCACCCGACCAATGGGCACACCCGCTGCATCGAGCACCGGGCGCGCCTGCAGACGCAGCTTGCGCCCGGCAATTTCCATGTCCACCATTGCACCGGTTTTGACGGCCCGGTCAAACTGGGCCGCCGACTCACCGTGGGTAAAAAGGCTGCTGAGTTTGCTCCCATAAAAGGCATCGGCATCAAACCCGCGGCCAGCGATGAGTTTGAGCAGCTCCTTGGCCGGCGGCGTGGCGTGCACTAGCAAGGCGTCTGCATTGGAGACCGTCACGTTGACGGGCAGACTGTCTAGGGAATTGCGAATACGCAGGTTAAAGGTGGCTGCCGCTGCGCCGTGCTGCAAGGTTTGCTGCACCTTGTCGATCGCCTCACTGATGCGCGCCTTCTGACCTGGAAGCCGGTCCATGATCACTTCAAGCTTTCCTTCCGAATAGCCACTAACCACCTCGACCACCCTCATCTTGACGGCAATGTGTGAGGCCACCAAATCATTGGTGCTTTGCATCAGGTCACGGTAGCTGCCCTGCATCTGATCGGCTGGCATGACGTAGTCGATCATGCCCAGATCGTGCTGGCGGCGCATCTCAGCCTGCGCCGCCTCGAAACCAAGTAGCGCCTTTTGCATGTCGTGCACCGCTGCCAAAAGCTGTCCGGTCTCATCTGTGCTGGTGGCCTTCACATCGCTGTCAAACCGCCCCTCGGCAACTGCCTGGGCCGCCGCTACGGCTTGAACCAACGGGCGGGTAATGCCGCGTACCAAATACCACCCAAAGCCACCAGCCAACAGCAGGCCCAACAGTACCGCGCCGATCAACTGATTGCGTACGTTTTGGTATTCGGCCAGTGCCAATTCATAGTCATTCCTCGCGTCGGCAAGATTGCCCTCCGTGAGCTTGACCAAATAGGGGCGGGTCGCGTCATATAGCGGATGAATTTGCTCCAGCACGATGCGCCGTGCCTCCTTGATGTCGTTGGAGCGAAGGGCGGCCACGGCTGGGCGCAAGCCCTTCTCGACAAATTCCTTTCGGTGTGTGGCGTATTGCTGTGCAGCCTCCTTCATTGCGGGCGAGAGTTTGCTTGCACTGAAGGCCTGCCACAAGGTGCCGATGCTGGCAACGTTGGACTCAACTTCTGCCGTGTATTTGCTGATTTTCTCTGGTGACGGGTCAATCAAGGTGTTACTGATGACCAAGCGGTTGCGGGTCATCAGGTAATTGATTTCATCGAGCGCATGCCCTGGGACCAGATTCTCGTTGTAGACGGCCTCCAGTGCCCGACTGGCTTCTTTGAGGTTCAGCATTCCAAAGATGCCAATACCAATCAGCAGCGCTGACATAGTGCCGATCAAAATGATGAGGCGGGTTCCAATTTTTAGATTTTTCATACCTACTGCGTCCTGATCCAACGAAAAACGCATTCAGGCCAAGGCGTCTTTGCACCAATGTAGAGCAATCGAATGGAGTTTTCAATCACGCATATTAGGTACTCAATACCTAATATAAGGTATCAATTACTGGAAATCTGTGCAGATGTCAGTCGGCGATCAGCTTCTGCGTTACGGCGAAGCGTGTCAATTCCGCGGTGGTGTGCAAATTGAGTTTGCGCATCAGATTGCGCCGGTGGGTGGCTGCGGTGTAGGTGGAAATGCCCAGATGCTTGCCGATTTCCGCGGTGGTACATCCTGCCGCAATCAATTGAATCACTTGCTGCTCGCGCGAGCCCAAAACGTTGGTTGGTGCCACTTGGGTAGGCGGTGGTGGCGTCTCCGTTGCTTTGTCGAAATCTTTGATGAGTGATTCGATACGTTGTAACAACTCGCCACCTTCCAATCTCAGGCGCCTCTCTTGACTGATACTTTTAATCGTTCCCACGGCCCGCAGCGGGAAGGAGTTGGCATCACGCGAAACGATCTTGCCACGCGAGCGCACCCATTCCCAATAGCCCTCTTTGTGCCGCAGACGGTATTCAACCCGGTAATCCGGCAAATCACCATTGTTGGCAGCGTCAATGGCGACTCGCCGCTTGTTTGCATCTTCGGGATGCACCAATTTGTCGAGATCACTGATGTGTGTGCCAATGCCTCCCTCTGTGTAGCCGAGCATGGAACAGACCTTGGCGCTGAGGTGCATTTCGCCACTGGGAACATGTACATCCCAGAGACCGAGGTCCGCACCCGTAAGTGCCAGCTCCAACCGTTGCTCATAGCGTTTGCGTTCGGTGATATCGACCATTGTACTGAGGGAATACGAGGGTGCGCCTGCCGAATCCGTTACAAAATCAGCATTGACAGAAAAGGTGCGAATGGATTTGTCCTTACAGACAAAGTCAAACTCGGCGTTCCTTACACGACCCTCTTGCAGAACGAGAGGAAACGCATCGTAGAAGGTTTGGACGCTATCAAGGGTCATAAACTCAACAATTCGATGGCCCACATACTCCTCCTCAGAGTAACCGAGAAGCGCCAATTCGGTCTTGTTGACCCGCGTAATTACGCCGTCATGTGAGAGTGAGTGGTATCCGCAGGGAGCCTTGTCATATAGGTCCAAAAACTGCTGTGTCCTACTTTTTACCCGTTCCTCAAGGTCAACGCGATATTGTTCTCGTTCGGACTCAAGTGCTTTGCGCTCGGTGATGTCCGTGGATATCCCGCAGACCGCCACGATGGCACCGGCCATGTTGCGCAGAGGGAACTTTGTGGAAAGGTAAACGCGACGTCCATTCGGCTCATCGTTGCTCTCTTCAAAAACTGTCGATTCACCTGTTCGCACAATTTCCAAGTCATTGGCGCGGTGCTTTTCCGCAATGCCCGTGGGAAGAAAATCTTCCCGGGTTCTACCCAGGATTGCGGAGTTTGGCTTACCAAAAAGCGCAGCCAGTCGTTTATTGACTAGTGTGAACCGACCCGAAAGGTCAAGTACATAAACGAGCGAAGGCGACTGATTCAGAATCGTTTGCAGTCTATTCTCGCTTTCAAGAAGCTTGTTCTCCTGCTGCTTACACTCGCTGACGTCGCTCAGTACAAGGCGTAGCACCAGGGCGCCGTCAGCGTTGTGCGATGCGTTGGCAACTAGATGCGCCCAGAAATGCGTGCCGTCATGCTTCATCATGCGCAAGTCGACTGTCTGCGCTTCGCCACTCTTGCACAGCGCTTTGGCCATCAGGTGATAGCCGTCCGTGTCATCAGGGACGATCAAGCGTGAGAATGGCTGTTGTACCAGCGCGCTGCGTTCAATGCCCAGCAGGGTGCTGGCGGTGAGGTTGGTTTGCAGGATCAGGCCAGCTTCGCTTAATGTGCAATATCCCACTGGGGCAAGATCGTACAGATCGAAATATCGCCTGTTCACGGCGTCGAGTTCCCCCTGACTGCGCTGCAACTCCTCGTTCTGCATCTCCAGTTCGATCTGGTGCACCCCGAGTTCATGCCGCAACGACTCGGCGGGGAGCGCATTTGTCTGTGTCACGCGACTGCCAGCCAACTTTGCCTCAGCTCGGGCGCGCAAAAGAGTCGCTGACCGTTTTTCCTCGTCGTCAGACGGGTTCATGGCAATACTAAGTGCCGTCGACACCTGGGCGAGGAAATCCAGCTCTTGATAGGTTCTTCTCGGACCATGAAATCCCTCTTATACAGCTATGTGCCAAACATAGAATGTTACGCCTACTCAATGGGTGGAGGACGTTCTTGTCGTTGCCATCGAGTGGTGAAATTACTTACAGTCGCCACTTGGCAATATAGGAAGGTAATGATGGTAGTTCGGCTCACAGATTAAGATGACTGCACTTCTTCTGCCGGAATTATGGGCTGATGTTGGACCAGATTTGGCACCGTCTCCCAAGCGACCACGACTGCAAAGTTAGCGCCACGCTGTTGGTTCGTCCGCAACACAGTTGAGCCAGTTTTTCACAACCTTGAATCCAAGCCAGATACCGGTCATGCTCGAACAACTGCACCTGGCCAACAGGAGGTGCGGCGACCATCGAAATCGCTGCCATATTGCCGACCTTCC
>DAOSLL010000232.1:0-6245 GCA_035368905.1 Rhodoferax sp. | reverse complement strand
ACTTGACCCGCATGGACTGGGTGGTCGGTGTGATCACGGTGGCCCTGGTGTTCGAAGCTGCGCGGCGTGTGATGGGCTGGGGCCTGCCCGTCATTTGCGGCATTTTTTTACTCTATGGCCTGTTTGGCCAGCATTTGCCCGGTGCATTGGCGCACCGGGGTTTTGGCGTTGACCAGATCGTCAGCGCGCTGGGATTTGGCACCGAAGGCATTTATGGCACCCCCACTTATGTGTCGTCCAGCTACATCTTTCTGTTCATTTTGTTTGGTGCGTTTCTGGAACAGGCCGGCATGATCAACCTGTTCAATGACTTTGCCATGGGAATGGTCGGGCACACCCGCGGCGGCCCGGCCAAGGTGGCGGTGATCTCCTCGGGCCTGATGGGCACCATCAACGGCTCGGGTGTTGCCAACGTGGTGACCACCGGACAGTTCACCATTCCGCTGATGAAGCGCTTTGGCTACAGTTCGGCGTTTGCCGGTGGTGTCGAGGCAACCGCCAGCATGGGCGGTCAAATCATGCCGCCGGTGATGGGTGCAGTGGCCTTCATCATGGCCGAAACCATCGATGTGCCCTACGTGGCCATCGTCAAGGCAGCGGTGATTCCGGCCAATTTGTACTTCATCACGGCTTTCTGGATGGTGCATCTGGAGGCCGGTCGCAAGGGCTTGCTGGGGCTGGCCAAAGAACACTGCCCCAACCCCTGGACTGCCGTGCGCGAGCGCTGGTACCTGCTGCTGCCGCTGATCGGGCTGGTGGTGTTGCTGTTTTCGGGCTACACCCCACTGTTTTCCGGCACGGTGGGCCTGGCGCTGACGGTGGTGCTGATATTTGGCGCGGCCATCATGAGCGGCGTGCAGGGTCTGGCGCTGCGTGGCCTGTTCTGGGTGCTGCTGGGTCTGGCCTGCGCCGGTTTTTTCCAGTTTGGCGTGGGCACCTTTGCGGTGGTGGTGGCGATTCTGATTGCCATCACTTATGCGCGGCGGGTCGGCGGCAACACCCGTCAACTGGCGGTGCAGGCCATGGTGGATGGTGCCCGCCACGCGCTGCCGGTGGCGATTGCCTGCGCGCTGGTGGGGGTGATCATCAGCATGATCAACCTGACCGGGGTGGCCGCCGAGCTGGGCGGGCGCATCATCAGCATTGGCGAAAGCAGCCTGTTTCTGGCGCTGTTTCTCACCATGGTGATCTGCCTGGTGCTGGGCATGGGCATTCCGACCATTCCCAACTACATCATCACCAGCTCGCTGGCAGCACCGGTGTTGCTCAAGTTGGGTGTGCCGCTGCTGGTGTCACACATGTTTGTGTTTTACTTTGGCATCATGGCTGACCTGACCCCACCGGTGGCGCTGGCGGCGTTTGCCGCAGCACCAATTGCGCATGAAAGTGGCCTGAAGATCGGCATCCAGGCGGTGCGCATCGCGATTGCCGGTTTTGTTGTGCCGTACATTGCCGTCTACAGCCCGGCCCTGATGCTGCAAGGCGGCGACTGGCTTGACACCAGTTATGTGGTGTTCAAGGCGTTGGTGGCGATTGCCATGTGGGGGGCCGGTGCCATCGGGTTTCTGATCACGCCGCTGAACTGGTTTGAGCGCATTGTGGCGATTGTGGCGGCCAGTTTTTTGGTGGCGGCGGTGCCGCTGACCGATGAAATCGGTTTTGCTGCGGTCACTGCCTTTGTCGCCTGGCATGTGTGGCGCAGCCGCGCTGGCAGGCCCAGCCTGGCTTGAGCCAGCCAGGCAAGCCCTGTTCGCCATGCCGCTGTCAACACTGGGTGTCTGCCTGAGTCTGGTTGGCGCATTGCACAGTACCCCGGTGTTTGTGCCGGTCACCGCATTTACCTTGGCCTGGACCCATTCGATCGAGCAAGTGCGCTGGGAAGAAGACTATGCCGTGCTGCCCGGCGACGCACCCGGCCAGCCGCCCATGCTGCAGGCGCGCCAAGCCCGCATCAAAGGATCAGCCGCAGGCATGGAGCCACCTGACGATGCGGTGCTGCAAAACGGCTGGTATGCCTACACGCCAACCCAAGTACCACTGCCCGAACTGCTGTTGACACGCTCTGAGTTCACCGCTGATTACGACTGGTGCACCCTCGGGCACTGCCAGTCGATGTCAAATTTAATAGCTAGTGACGCAGGTGTGACAAGGGCTAGAGCCTGTTTTTATCCATAAAACCGGCCTGATGCGGCGGTCATTAACCCCACAGGTCAAGCGGTGGGTCGGTCACCACCGCGCGCAAAATGTCCGAGCGCGAGATAAAGCCAATCACCAGCCCGGCCTCATCCACCACTGGCAAACCGGGCAGGCCGGTGTCGAGCAGCACGCTGGCCACGCGGCGAATGTCAGAGTCTGGTGCCACGCTGGGCACCGGGGTCCACATGATGGTGGTGACGTTTTGCAGCATCAGGGCGCTCCACGCCAGCGCATGACTGGCGGGTGACGGCAGCCGCTCTGGCTTGAGCAGGTCAGCCCTGGTCAGCAAACCGACCAGATGGCCGGCAGCGTCCACCACCGGTGCCTGACCGACCGCTTTTTCACTGAGCACCTGCCAGGCCTGCAGCACCGTGGCGGTATCGCGCAGCGTGATGATGGTCTGACTCATCAGGTCACGCACCATGCTCAAGGGGTGGCGTGGCGGATTGACGGTGATCGTTTCGGTATAGGCTGCCAACGGGTTGCGGTTGCTGTCGTCACTGCTGGCAGGGCGCGCTTTGGCAGCAGAAAAAGCAGCAGCCGACTCGCCAGCGGCATCGCGACCATCTTGCCCCACTGCCGACACGCTGCGGCTACGCGCCAGCGCAGCCACACCACCGACCTGGCGCAGTTGTTCCATGCTGCCGCGAAACAAACGCCCGCTGGTGCCGTAAACCGAAAACATGCTGGGCTACTCCTGTGACGATCATTGAAATGGCTACTGTAAGACGCTGCGCCGACGAACGCAGCATTTTTTTGGCCGGTGTCATCGCAACGGCGGCAAGAACAGCGACTGCAGGTCGTTCAAAAAATCAAACCCTCGCGCACTTGGGCGCACCTGTTGCAGGTCGCGCTGCAACAGGCGCTGGCGCTCGGCGGTGTCGAGCGCGCCAGCAATGGCGGTCATCGGCAGCCCGGTGCGTTCGGTAAACAGCGTCAAGTCAAACCCATCAGCCAGGCGCAAGGCATTGAGCATGAATTCAAACGGCAAGTCAGCGCGGCTGACTTCGTCGCTTTGCGCCACCGCATTGCCAGCAAGCGCCTGTGCCATGTAGCGCGCCGGATCGCGCAGGCGCACCTGGCGCAGCACGCGGTGGGCGAAACTGAGCTTGCCATGGGCACCAGCACCAATGCCCAGATAGTCGCCAAAGCGCCAGTAATTCAGGTTGTGTGCGCAAGCCTGGCCAGCGCGCGCAAAGGCCGAAACCTCGTAACGCTGCAAGCCGTGCTGCGCCGTCATGACGGTGATCAGGTCGAGCATGTCAGCGGCGGTATCGTCATCAACCGCAGGCGGCGGATACTTGGCAAAAAACGTGTTAGGCTCGATTGTCAGGTGGTAAATCGACAGGTGCGGCGGCTGCAGCGACAGGGCGGTGACCACATCCTGGCGCAGATCATCAAGGGTCTGACCCGGCAGCGCGTACATCAGGTCGAGGTTAAAGGTGTCAAACGCTTGCGCCGCCTCTTGCACCGCGGCCAATGCCTGGGCACGGTCATGCACCCGGCCAAGGCGCTTTAGAAAATCGTCGTTGAAACTCTGCACCCCGACCGACAGGCGCGTGATGCCAGCAGCCCGAAAGGCCCTGAAACGGTCTTTTTCAAAGGTGCCGGGGTTGGCTTCCAGCGTGATTTCGCAGCCAGGCCGCAGCGGCACTCTGGCCCTGATACCGGCCAGCAAGTCGTCAATGGCCTGCGGTGAAAACAGGCTGGGGGTGCCGCCGCCAATGAAAACACTGTGAATGGCGCGCCCCCAAACCAGCGGCAAGGCAGCTTCCAGATCGGCCATCAGGGCATCGATGTAGCGTTGCTGTGGCAACTCTGCCGCGCGCATTTCATGCGAATTGAAGTCGCAATACGGGCATTTTTTCAGGCACCAGGGCAAGTGCACATAGAGCGACAGCGGTGGCAAGCTGCCCAGTTGCAGCGTGCCGGGTCGCATGTATTGCTGAATGTCGTATGGCGGTACCGGCACCTCGGGTTGTGGTGTATCAGGCTGAACATTGATCATTGTCGGCAACCTGAAGCGACTAGCGAGGCAGATCCTCTGGGCGGCTGACGATTTCTGGTACTCCAGCATGAGGATGCCGCCCAGAGGGTCTGCCTCGCGGGTTCAACAGCAAACCGCATTGAGACACACCGGCCCGCAGCTTCCATGGTCATGCCCGCCACGCCGAAATCGCGATGACAACAGCCATCACAACCAGCGCTCACGCATCAGCGCCACCATGGCTTTTGCCGCCCGGCCCCGGTGGCTATTGGCGTTTTTGACCTCGATGGGCAACTGGGCGAAGGTCTGGCCAAACTCGGGGATGAACATCACCGGATCAAAACCAAAGCCGTTGCTGCCCACCGGCGCGCGGGCAATTTCACCCACCACCCGACCGACTGCCACCAGGGGCTCCGGGTCCGCTGCACCGCGCACGGCCACCAGCGTGCTGACCATGGCGGCGCGCCGGTTGGTAATGCCCTGCATCTGTTCCAACAGCGCCCGCACATTGTTGTCGTCGCTCTTGGCATACCCAAATTTCGTAGCATAGTACGCCGTGTCCACACCGGGTAGACCGCCAAAAGCATCCACGCACAGGCCGGCATCATCGGCCACCGCCGACAAACCGCTGTGTTGCGCCGCATGGCGTGCCTTGGCCAGCGCGTTCTCGACAAAGGTGTGAAACGGCTCAGCCGCCTCGGAAATGCCCAGGCTGCCCTGGGTAAGCAGATCAAACCCCAAGGGCGCAAACATGGCCCGCAGTTCAGCCAGCTTGCCGGGGTTGTTCGACGCCAACACGATCTTCATAGGAAAAAGGCCTCCAGCCCTTGATGTATATGCGCTACTTACTATAGCTTCAATAGCAATGATACGACAGTCAGCGCCTTGCTGATCCCGTTCACCGGGTCAGGCGCAATAGCTTGCCGGAATCGGTCAGCAGATAGATCCAGCCGTCTGCCCCTTGGCGGACGTCCCGAATGCGCTCCCCCAGGTTTGCCAGCAGCCGCTCGCGAGACACTTCTCTCTTGCCTTGTGGGCCACCCAGCACGACCCGCCACAAGGCGGTACCAGCCAACGCACCACTGAACAGATGGCCTTGAAACTCCGGGAATTTGTCACCGGTATAAAAAGCCAGGCCGCTGGGGGCTATCGACGACTTGAACAATCCCGGCGCAGGACTGCCGTCGCGCGACACCCAAACGCTGACGGGTGGTTCCATGCCTTCCTTGGCGGTACCCTCCCCGACCGCGAGGGGGGTTCCGTATTCCTGCCCATGGCTGATGATGGGCCAGCCGTAGTTGCGTCCAGGCAAGACCAGGTTGATTTCATCGCCGCCCTGCGGACCATGTTCGCTGGCCCAAAGCTCGCCGGTGCGCGGATGCAGCGCAGCCCCCTGTGAATTGCGATGACCATAGCTCCACAGACCAGGCAGCGTAGCCGCCGCACCAAAACGGGGGTTGTCGGGCGCTGGTTTGCCATCTGTCGTGATGCGCACCACCTTGCCGTTGCCACGCGCCAGGTCTTGCGCAAAGCCACGTTGGGCGCGAGACTGGCGGTCACCCAGGGTCACAAACAAGTAGCCGCTGCGGTCAAAAACCAGCCGCGAACCAAAATGCCCACTGGAGTTGACTTTGGGCAGTTGACGGTAAATGACACTGATATCGCGCAGTTGATTGGCCGCCAGATCAAGTCGTGCACGGGCAACTGCTGTGCCGCTCAAGCTGGGGTTTGCCGCATCACTTTCTGAAAAGCTCAGGTAAATCCGCTGGTTGCTGGCAAACGCCGGATCAATTGCCAAGTCAAGCAACCCGCCCTGCCCTTCGCTGTTGACCAACGGTACGCCGCCCAGCGTGCCTTGCGTCTGGCCAGACGCAGCCAGCAACTTGAGCGTGCCGCCCTTTTCGGTGACCAGCATCAGGCCATCGGGCAAAAACGCAAGCCCCCAGGGGCTTTGCAAAGTCGCATTGATCACTTCAACCTTCAGCGCCACCGAAGCGGCCTGCGCCAGCGCGACCGCCATGAAGCAACCCACAGCCAAACCAACACAGCCACGGCGCACACG
>DAOSLL010000231.1:0-6250 GCA_035368905.1 Rhodoferax sp. | reverse complement strand
CGTTGTCCACCTGAGAATTCATGGGGATAGCGATCCAATGCGGCCCGCGACACGCCGACCTTGTCCAACAAATCTGCCACCCGCGCGGCACGCTCAACGGCTGAAATTTCCGGCCGCAGCGAGGCTATCCCTTCCTGCAGAATCTCACTCAGGCGCAGGCGCGGGTTGAGCGAAGCAAAAGGGTCCTGAAAAACAATCTGCACTGATCGGCGCGCCTTGCGCAGGGTCTCCCCACGCATCAGATGAAGCGCCTGCCCATGCAGCAGCACTGATCCGGTGATCTGCGCCTGGTGCCGCAGCAACTGAAGCAGGGCCTTGCCAACAGTGGTTTTCCCACTGCCTGATTCGCCAACCAAGGCCAGCGTGCGCCCGGCAGCAATAGTGAAAGAGACACCATCAACGGCCTTGACAAAATCAACGGTGCGCTGCAAAACGCCTTGGCGGATCGGAAACCAGACCCGGTAATCCTGCAACTCGATCACCGTTTTTCCAGTTGGCTGATCGGCCACCAACGCCGCTTGCCGCCCGAGGCCAACACTGGGCTGGCTTTGATGGCTGCTGCTGTCATACAAAAAGCAGCGAACCGAGTGCCCCGGGGATACCTCATGAAGCGCTGGCGCAAGCGTGCGGCAGCGACTCATCACATCGGCACAACGGTCGGCAAAGCGGCAACCCACGAACGCCTGATTGAGCGCAGGTACCGCGCCGGTGATCGAGGCAAGCGGGCGCCCTCGCTTGCTGGCATCCGGCAATGCATCAAATAGATTGACCGCATAGGGATGGCGTGGCTGGGCAAAAAAATCGGCTGCCTCGGCTACCTCGACGATTTGCCCCGCATACATCATGGCCACCCGATGAGCCATTTGCGACACGATTGCCAGGTCATGCGTGATCAACAACATCGCCATGTTCTGCGTTTGCTGCAACTGCCTGAGCAGATCGAGTATTTGGGCCTGGATCGTGACATCCAGCGCGGTGGTAGGCTCATCGGCAATCAACACATCTGGTTCGGCAGCCAGCGCGATGGCGATCATGACGCGCTGCTTTTGTCCGCCCGACAATTGAAAAGGATAGTCGTGCAAGCGCCGCTGCGGCTCTGCAATGCCCACCCGCTGCAACCAATCGACCGCCTTGGCAGCCGCTGCGGTGCCTCTGATGCGGGTGTGTCGTTCAATCACCTCGGTGATCTGGCGACCGACCGTCATCACCGGGTTAAGGCTGGTTGCGGGCTCCTGAAAGACGATGCTGATGCGCCGACCGCGAAAATCGCGCATGCGCGATTCAGGTAACAAGACAATTTCCGTGCCGTCGATATCGACCTCGCCACCGGCGACCCGGCCACTGTCGGGCAGCAGCCGAAGAATTGACAGCGCCGTCATCGACTTGCCACAGCCAGACTCACCGACCAGTGCAAAGGTCTCGCCGCGCTCCAGTGTCAACGACAACGCGTCAACCGCACGGATCAGTCCAGTTTCGGAATCAATTTCCGTTGTGAGGTTTTTGACGCTCAACATGGCCGATCCTGGGTTTGTGGTTGCTCGGTAGCGCCACTGCTTGTGAACACGGCGGCCTTTTTGCCACGCACCCGGAAAGCCCGCGCACGCGGATCGAAGGCTTCACGCACAGCGCTTGAAAAAATCGTCATCGACAGCACCAGGGTTACCATGAACACAAAAGCTGTCAGAAGATTCCACCAGACAACCGGGTCGCGCGACATTTCGTTACGAGCACCATTGATCATCGATCCAAAACTGTTGGTGCTGGGATCAACCCCCACCCCAACGTAAGAGAGTACCGCCTCGTACAACACCAGTCCGGAAAAATCGAGAACCGACACGATGACGATGATGTGCGTCAGGTTGGGCAAAATGTGCCGACGCATGATGCCGCTATTGGAAACACCGAACGCGCGCGCCGCCTGCACATAATCGAGTTCGCCCAATTTCAGGGTTTCTGCCCGCAGCAGGCGTGCCAGTTGCGCCCAGCCAGTCACACCCAAAATGGCAGCCAGCAAAAACAGCCGCACATCGGCTCGCTCCAGACCGGTCTCGAACAGGGTCGGGTTCTTGTCAATGAAAACCTGGATCATCAACACAAACGCCGAAATCAGCAGAACCGATGGAATGGACGACAAAACGGTGTAGAGGTATTGGATCGCATCGTCCACCCGCCCTTTGTAATATCCCGCGAGAATGCCGAACAGGATTGCCAAAGGAAGCGTCGCAATGGTTGAAAGCGACCCAATGACAACCGCTGTGCGGATTGACTTGATGGCCTGGAACAACACATCGTTGCCGGTCTGATCGGTCCCGAGCACATGGTAAAACGGCCAAAGTGCAGTGACCCACCCCAGCAACAGGCAGATGATCGATGCCGTGACCAGAATCGAGCGCCACGGCAAGTCGGTTTGCCCCCGCCAGATTTCTGCTGCGCTGCGCCGCAACTGCTCAACCCTGCGGGCACCGCGCCCGTATGCGACCAATAGCCAGCAACCCGCCGCTGCCAGAGCGCCACCTGCAAACCCTGCCAAAGATCGCCAGACCACATCGCCAGCCCATTGCGCACTAGCATCCTTCAGATGGCCACCACCAAACTTCAAACGCGGAAAATCCCGCACCGATACCCCGTTGACAAGTACCGACTCTTTTGAAAACTGGTGTGTTGCAAGTGGTACCGAGTAGCTTTTCTCAACCGACTCGCGCGGCCCGGTCAGCAGGGCATCCAGCACCGACAGGGTTCGTGTTGAGTAGGCTGGTGCTGTCGCAGGCGTGGCACCTGGCACGGGCGGTAACATGGGCCGAAAATGTACCGAGTCCAGGCTTGCAAGCACAAAAAAAAGCAGCAACACCACACCAGCGGCCATGGCTGCAGGATCGCGCAAGACGTGTCGCCAGGTTTGTCTCAGCGTCGGCGTATGAAGGGCATGCCTGACATACAGGGCAATCACTGCCAACAGGCCGTACAGGGCCAGATCTGTCATGAGGAATACAAAATCAGGCATTTTCTTAAGCCAAGCTAACTCAGACGAATGCGCGGGTCGGCAATCGTGTAGGAGATATCGGTGAGGATCAGGCCGACGATGTAGAGCACCGAACCGACGAAAACCATTGAGCGCACCACGGCAAAGTCCTGCGCATTGATCGCATCAATGGTGAAACTGCCCAGACCAGGTATGCCAAAAAAAGACTCCATGATCAGCGCGCCCAGAAACAGCAGCGGCAGCACCGCCACCGTGCTGGTCAAGATCGGCAGCAGCGCATTGCGCAGCACATGGCGAAACAGCACCACCGTTTCAGACAGGCCTTTGGAGCGCGCGGTACGCACATAGTCCCGGCCGATCTCCTCCAGAAACATGGTGCGGTAAAAAAGTGCCTCGCCACCAAGACGCGAAACAATGCCGATGACAACTGGCAGTGCCAAGAACACAAACACATCCCAACCCCCGGCAAAGCCGGAAATCGGCACCAGTTTGAGCAGCTTGCTGAAAAAAAACTGCCCAACAATGATGTAAAAAAGGCCCGAGATGGACATCAGGAACACCGCCAGAGCCACCCCCCAAAACTCCAGATAAGTGCTTCTGAAAAACACCAGAATCAGCGAAAACACAATCACGGCAAACAGGCCAAGCAAAAAAGTTGGGATGGCCAACGCCACAGAAGGACCAACCCGCTTTTTCAGCTCATAACCAATGTCGCGTCCGGTGTCAGATGAGCCAAACTCAAATACGAACAGGGGAATCGACCGCTCAAAAAAAATGGTCTTGGTCAGCTTTTGGCCACCAGTTTGTTGATCGTTCCACAACAAAGGCTTGTCGTAACCGCGCTCGACCTTCCATTTGTCGATGGCATCTTGCGTAACCCGCTTGCCCCCAATGTTCATCCTTGCCATATCGTCCGGGGTGTTGATGGCAAAGAACAAAATAAAGGTCAGCACATTGACCCCCAACAGGATCAATACGCCGTAACCGATGCGCCGCAAAATATAGTTGATCATGCTTCTTTCTTGCCGACAAGCTCGCGCAAAGCTGTTTCCTGCTCGCGCCGATGCCAGGCAAACCAGGCTGGCACCACCGCACCCAGCAACAACAGCAAAATCAGCGGCAATGGCCACCAAACGGGTCTGTTCCACTGGGCAATTTTTTTCGCCCGCAGCGCCGGGTCCAGGCGCAGGTAGCCGATGTGGTTACGCACGATCTGGGTCGGTTTGCCATTGCTGATCCATTGGTGATACGCAGCAGCCGAGGTAGGAAAGTAACCAAAGCTCCAGACCGCGTCCTTTTGGGTGATTTCGATCATCTGGTCAATCAAGCGTTGCTTTTCCGGTCCATCCTCCAGAAACTTCATACGCTCAAACAGGGCATCGAACTCGGGGCTTTGGTAATTGGCACCATTTTCGCCGTTACCTGCGGTCAATGCCTTCGAGTTCGGGCCATACAGCATGAACAGAAAATTCTCGGCATCCGGATAATCGGCAAGCCAGCCCCAAAAGAATATTTGCACCGAGCCTTTGATCATCTTGTCCTGAAAACGGTTGTAGTCGGTGGCCCGCACCTCCATCTGAACCCCGATTTTGGCAAACTGCTTGGTGTACCAGTCGAGCAGGGCTTTGGCACCTGCGGCGGAATTCTGGTAGTCAAAATTCAACACCAGCGGTTGCCCGGTTTTGGCATCACGTCCGTCCGGATAACCAGCCTGTGCCAGGAGCGCTTTGGCATCTTCGATCGGACGACGCACCGGCTTGCCGTCACTGCCTTTGACATACACCACGGGATTGAAGGCGGCAGGGCCATCTTCACGGTAGCCAAACAGCGATGGCGGAATCGGGCCATGTGCCGCCATGCCCTGCCCGCGCTCGAAAATCGCGATGTGCTCTTCCCAGTCGATTGCAATCGCCAGGGCCTGGCGCAGTTTGCGGTTGCGCTCTGCCTCTTGAGGCGTACTGCCTTTGCCAACCACCGGGTCAATCCAGTTGAACCCCAGATACCAGTTGTTGGCTTCAACCGTGGTCGGGAGTTTGATGCCTTTTTCCTTGAACTCCTTTTCCTTGGCCTTGTCATCACCCATGGCAACGATATAGCCAGTGCCAAAATCCAGCCGCTCAATCGCCGGTGAGTCGTAATAACCCTGCATGAACTTGGCTTGCAACGGCACCGCTTCTTTCTCGATGTCAAAAACGACCTTATCGACAAATGGAATCATCTTGCCGCAGTCTGCCAGATAGCCTTTTTCACGGTCGCCGGGCTCGCCCTCGCAGGGGTAGGGCTCGCCCCGGAAATTGGGGTTACGCTGCAGCACATGACGGCGGTTCTCGGTGAACTCGGTCAACATGAAGGGGCCGGTGCCAACCGGCCAATAGTTCAAAGTCAGGTTTTTCTCGGCCATGCCGGGTTGTGCGTAAAACTTTTCGGCCTCCCATGGGACCGGTGCAAAAAACGTCATCGCCAGCCAATACTTGAACTGCGGATACTTGCCCTTGACGCGGATCCTGAGCGTATGCCGGTCAAGCGCAGTTGCGCCATCAAAGGCAAGTGCGCGGAAATCCAGAAACGGCAAATCTCGGTTGGTGGGTGCAAGATGAGCACGCAGTTTTTTATCCATCTGGACAATTTTTTCGCCATAGGCCTTGAGCCCAACGATGTAATCGGCCATGGTTGAAAACGATGGCGACTTGACTCTGGTTGTTGCCAGGCGGCGAATGGCATAGACATAGTCATCTGCGGTCAACTCGCGGGTACCGGTTTGCTTGAAGTCGCTGATCTGGTACATGTTGTCCAGATCTGACCGCAACATGTTGTGATAGACATAATCACCGTTGCCGTTTTTCGCCAGTGACGGGTGTGGTGCAAACAGGATGCCAGATCTGATTTTGATGTCAAATACCGTTTCGGCAATTTGATCGCCTGGCGTGTTGTCAGTCAGCACCCTACCCGCCTGGTCCAGATACTTTGGTGACACGACTTCTTGCGCAGCACGACCGATCAGTTCGTAGGGTCGCTTCAGATAGTGGTAGCCGTAGGGCGGCTCGTACACCTGGTAGGTGTAAGGCGTTTCATCATTGGAGTAAGAACTGGCGGGGTCCAGGTTTTTGGGGGAACGCTTGCTAAATGGCACGTAAAGCGTGTTGGTCGCTTCCGAGCCAGCCGGATGCGGGTTGTTGGAAACCTCGGTGCAAGCAGCCAAAGCCGTCACGATCAGCAGCAGCAACAGGCGCCGGACAGGCCGCGAGCAGTTCAAGAAACAATTTGCGGTTG
>DAOSLL010000230.1:0-6261 GCA_035368905.1 Rhodoferax sp. | reverse complement strand
TGCGCCTGGCCAAGAAACCGCCTGAATAACGGGGAGAACTTGGCACTGTCCAGTTAAAACTGAGCGCGATTTTTTCCTTTGCGTCGCTTTAACCCAATCAAGGAAACCAAGCATGAAAGTTCAAAAGGCAAGCATACTCGCTATCGACGATACGCCTGCGATGCTGCTTACCTTGGGAGCAGCCCTGACACCCGAATTCCAGCTTCAGTTTGCAACCTCCGGGTCAATAGGTTTGTCTCTGGCCTTGAAAGAGCCGCCGAGCCTGATTCTGCTGGATGTGATGATGCCCGGCATCGGCGGCTTCGAGACCTGCCGCCGGCTCAAGGCCGAACCGACGCTCAGAGACATTCCAATCGTCTTTGTGACGGCGTTGACCGATAGTGATTCCGAAAAAGAAGGTTTGGCGCTCGGTGCGGCTGACTACATCACCAAGCCTGTCAACGTCGGCATTGTGCGACAACGCATTCGCAACCTGCTTGAACGGGAGCGCTTTCGCAAAGAGATCGAGGCGCAGCGGGATCTGCTGAGATCGGCGCTTTTCGAGCGACAGGAAGCCGAGAAAATGGTGCGCATGCTGTCCGTCGCGGTCGAGCAGTCACCCGCGTCTGTCGTTGTCACCGATCTCGATGCCAACGTGCTGTATGTCAATCCCCGCTTTACCGAGTGTTCCGGCTACACGGCCGCAGAAGTCATTGGACAGAACCCGCGAATTTTCAAGTCGGGGCAAACGCCGCCGCATGTCTATCAGCAGATGTGGGACAAAGTGACGAGCGGCGAGGTGTGGAAAGGCACGTTCAAGAACAAGCGCAAGAATGGCGAATTGTTTTGGGAAGAAGCACACATCGCCGGTGTCAAGGACGCAGCGGGCAAGATCACGCACTACGTCGCGGTCAAGCTTGATGTGTCCGAGCGCAAACAGGCTGAAGACGAGATTCGGATTGCCGCCATCGCCTTTGCAACCCAAAGCGGCATGGTGATTACGGATGCCAGCGGCTTGATACTGCGGGTCAATCCGGCTTTCACCCAGTTGACCGGCTATGGCATTGAAGAAGTCGCAGGCAAGTCGCTGGCCATGTTGCAGGCGGATCGGCAGGCCCCCGATTTCTGCCAGCGTGTCTGGGAGACGCTGAAGGAAACCGGCGACTGGCAAGGTGCGGTATGGAACCAGCACAAAAACGGTGAAGTTTATGCCGTGATGCTGAGAATCAAGGCGGTCGTCAATCCTGATCGGGGCACCACCCGTTACGTCGGCGCATATTCAGATATCACCACTGACAAGGAAGCCGAGGCAGAAATTCACCGGCTGGCTTACTACGACCCGCTGACCTCCCTGCCAAACCGGCGGCTGCTGCAAGACCGGGTCAGCCAGGCGCTTGCCGCCGCCAGCCGCAGCAAGCACTTCGGCGCACTGTTTCTGATCGACCTGGATGATTTCAAGATTCTCAACGATACGCGCGGCCACGCTGTTGGTGACGAATTGCTGATCGAAGTCGGTCGCCGCTTGCGCGCCGCAGTGCGCGAGCGCGACACCGTGGCCCGCCAGGGCGGCGATGAATTCGTGGTTTTGATGGATGCCATGGGCAATGACATGGCACTGGCTGCCGCCATCGCCAGACAGGCTGGAGAAAAGCTGCGTGCCGTGACCGAATTGCCATTCGTCCTGAGCGGACAGGAGCACTACTGCAAGTTCAGCATCGGGATCGAGTTGTTGCGCGGCCCGGAATTGATCGAAGACCTGTTCAAGCATGCCGACCTGGCACTCTATCAAGCCAAGCGCTCTGGCCGCAATGCACTGTGCTTTTTTGATCCCGACATGCAAATGGCCCTGGATCAGCGCACCGCGTTGATCGCCGAGATGCGCGACGCCATCAATGACGGGCAATTGCGCCTCTACTATCAGGCGCAAGTGGATTCAGAAGACCAGGTGAGGGGTGCCGAGGCGCTGGTGCGGTGGCAGCATCCACAGCGGGGACTGATACCGCCGAATGAGTTTATTCCCTTGGCCGAAGAGACCGGATTGATTGTTCCGATGGGTCTCTGGGTTCTCGACACCGCTTGTGCGCAGATCAAAATCTGGCATGGCACGCCACGCTTTGACAAGCTTCGGATTGCTGTCAATGTCAGCGTCAACCAGTTTCGCCAAAGCGACTTCGCCGAGCAGGTGCTCGCCACAGTTGCCAGGCACGGCATTGATCCATGCAAGCTCAAGCTTGAACTGACCGAAAGCGTGATGGTCTCAGACATTGAAGACATCATCGTCAAGATGAATGTTTTGAAGGGCAACGGCATCAGCTTTTCCTTGGACGACTTTGGCACCGGCTATTCGTCGCTGGTTTACCTGAAACGTTTGCCACTTGCGCAACTGAAAATCGACCAGGGTTTCGTGCGCGATATTCTCGATGATCCAAACGATGAAGCGATCGCACGACTGGTCATCGCGCTGGCCAAGAGCCTGGGCCTGGATGTCATTGCCGAGGGGGTGGAAACCCAGGAACAAAGGGACTTTCTCGCCCGCGAAGGTTGCCTTTCCTATCAGGGTTATCTTTTCAGTCGCCCGTTACCGCTTGCACAATTTGAGGCCTTTGTTGCAAGTTCTGACCAGACCACCACTTGAAATATGACGCGTCAGGTAAACCAGGTTCCATTCACCCGTGACTTTGCGCAAACCGCGCAGTGAGAACTGGCGAAACCCCAGCACCGATTTGATGATCCCAAACACCGGCTCCACCGTTTGTTTGCGACGGGCGTAAGCCGCTCGGCCCGCCAGCGTCGCCATGACGGGCTCGGAACGCTTGCCTGGCCCTGGTGATGTTTTGACGTCTAACGAGCGAGGACCGCCGCGTGAAGCGTGAGCTTGTACGTCAGTGCTGGCTGCTGGCGCTTGCCACCTGCTATCAAAGTCTGGTGCGCGCGGTGGGGTAAAGTTCGGGCCATGAGCCGCGCACAAAGTATCAGGATTTCTTTCAATCCCCTTATCGCTGCCGCCTTTCAACGGCGGTTCAGTCCTACAAGGTTTATCTTGCGCGGCGGGTGTTGTGTGGCTTCATCAGCGTCGTCAGGCGCAAGATCAACGCTATGCGTTAGGTCGATTTCCAAGACTATTTCCCATTGCCAACCATGAAGACCATTCGGTGCACATTTGAACGACATGCCTCGCAGATCCTCGACATCTTCAACGAGGCAATAGTCACTTCAACCGCGCTATTTGACTACAAGCCTCGCGCGATAGAGTCGATGACGGCTTGGTTCAAAGCCAAGGAGAGTGGGGAATTTCCGGTTATCGGAATAGAAGGCGACAACGAACAACTACTAGGTTTTGCTAGCTACGGCACTTTCAGAGCCTGGCCAGCTTATAAGTATTCAGTAGAGCATTCGGTCTACGTCCACAAAGCCCACCGAGGCAAAGGCCTTGGGCGCAAGCTTATGGTCGAACTCATAGCCGCCGCCCAGGACCAGAACTATCATCTGCTCGTCGCTGGCATAGAGGCCTCAAACTCAGGCAGCATCGCTCTACACGAGTCGCTCGGATTTACTCACTCAGGCACGCTACGAGAAGCTGGCTACAAGTTTGGGCGCTGGCTCGATTTAAGCTTCTTTCAACTAACACTACCAACACCAGTTCAGCCCAGTGAGATCTAACCGTTCGCTCAACCCGACCCATTGCGGCAGGCGGCCAAAGGTCCGCCAATCCATTCTGGGCCTTTAGCCGGATGCTGCAACGGTCCGGCTAGCGCAAACGGCTAGCCCACATGACATGAACATTGAACCTGTTTCCTCCATCGAAGAAGTCAGTACGCTTCTGGCTGAGAACGCATTGCCGATCGCAGATATTTCTGCCTCGTCGCCGCTGCAATTCTTCGGCGTCCGCGATGCTGGCGCTTTGGTAGCAGTCGTTGGCCTCGAACTCTATCGGCCGTTTGGCTTGCTGCGCTCCCTCGCTGTTCGTGCCGATTTCCGCAGGCGCGGGCTGGCGCGCGAGTTGGTTGCGTTCGCCGAGTCAACTTCTGCTGCGCAAGGCGTGGCGTCATTGTTTCTGCTCACTACGACAGCCGATCAGTTCTTTCTTGGCCTTGGGTACGCGCTTGCTTCTCGCGACCAAGCGCCTTCGGCCATTCAAGCAAGCTCCCAATTTTCCAGTCTTTGTCCTGCTTCGTCGGCGTTTCTTTCCAAGCGCGTCGCCGGGCGGGCAAACCCTGTGGTGCAGGAAACGCCGCGCGATGGAGCCGCGCAGCGCCCCTGGCCTTGAACGTTACGCTTTCAATAGGAGTATCTATGGATGAATCAGATGTTGAATATGCAGGTTTCTGGATACGTGTCGGTGCCGCAATCATCGACACATTACTGATAGTGGTCGTCACCTATCCGCTTCTTGTTTCAATATATGGCTGGAAGTATCTCGACACCGACAAAATGGTCGCTGGTCCAGCAGATTTTCTGATTTCGTGGGTATTTCCGGCTATCGCGGTAATCTGGTTTTGGACACAAAAGCAAGCCACTCCAGGAAAAGCGGCTTTGTCACTGCGTGTTTTGGATGCTGGCTCAGGAGAGAATCTCTCAATTGGCCAAAGCATTGGACGCTACTTGGCATATTTCGTGTCAATCATTCCGCTGGGGCTCGGCCTGATATGGGTCGGTTTTGACCGTAAAAAGCAGGGGTGGCATGACAAACTTGCTCACACGGTTGTTGTCAGGGCAAAAAATCATGGCCCAGAACCCGTCAGATTCCCTCAAGCCTAACCGATCAATGCCACCCTTCGGCCCCGGAATCACCCAGTTGCCAGATGGTACAAATCATGCGACTTCAGAATCTCCTTGCAGTGCTCATCGCGGTTCCGGGTTTGCGTGACGGCACAGACCTATAAGTGCAAACAGGCACAGGGAAATGTCAGCTTCCAAGACCAACCTTGCCAAAGCGGATCCTCAGGATCACAAATTGCGGTTCGGCCCACTGCACCCTCGCTCTCCCTTCGGTCGCCGGACGCTGCGCGATGTAGCCGCACAGCGCCGGTTAGCTCTACGTGGACCAACTGCTACCCCGTGCGAGACGGGGTCGAGGTGATGAACCCATTGGAGGCCACGGCGCAGTTGGCTGCGACAGCCAGATTCCAAGAATCTCCAGCGAATGCGATCTGGCCGAGCTGCTCAAGACACTCTTTATTTGATAGCTGGTAGCGCATATTCCACGGTGGCTGCAGGGCGATTTAGCTTGTATTTCTGTGGATTTGCCAGGTGATCCGGTAGCGCCACCGCCGTTGGCTACGATTTGAGTGCAGCCGGTTTGAGGAGTTTGCGCAATGACCCGCAGCAAGATGCGCAACACCATGTCGAGCACTGGCTGCGTCACGCTGCAGAAGAAAGCGCAGGCGCGTCAGATCAGACCGCACCCACTGGCGTACCGGCAGATGTGGGATGCCCCTGTTTGCCGACGCAGGCCGATTTGCCTTTGCGACCACCGGGGCGGTGACCCTGGCTGCGGCCGCATAGTGCTGGCTGACTGCGGCTTACGCCTGGCTGCAAAGGCTGTTGCCGGTGCTGGTGTTTCGGCTGGCAGCCTGGCTCGGGCAACCAAGCGCTATGCAATAAGTAGCTAGCCAGGCATGATTGACAAGGGCTAGAGGGCTTTTTTGCCTTTACAGGTGAGGCATGGCAGAATCCGGCGATGCTCGCCCGAATCACCCTCACCTCCCTGGCTGGACTGAAACGGGAGGTTGGCCAGACGCCAATGGTTCAGCCGCAAACCGGTTCCAGCGGGCTGACTTTGGCGCGATAAAAAGCAAACATGGCCCATTTCGCTCAAACCTACCGCTACGCCGAACCCTCATCGCTGAACTTTGCCGGCACCGGGCAGTTGCGGCTGGCCACCTCGTCGCCAGGGGCGGTGGAAAACCCGCACTTCTTTGAAGGCAGCCTGCATCAACCGCACCTGGCGGCCCAGTTGCTCAGCGCGGTGCACCTGGTGGTGGGTTCGCGCTTTTTCACGCCGGCAAACTCCGTCGGGCTGGCCATTGCGCTGGCCGACCCGGTGGTCACCGCCGGGGCCGGCATGCTGCGCCTGGAGGGCTTCTCGGCCTGCTGCAGCACCTATATCCGGGTTGACCTGGAGCCCCAGGCCTATGCCGGTGATGTGGTGGGCAAAGGCACCACCAATGTCGATTTCAATGCGCCCATGCGCGCCGCCCTGGCCCGCGTGCGCGATGCCGATGGGCTGGCCCTGTCGGTGGGGCGTTCGGCGTTTGCGCTGCGCTCGGGCAACGCGCAAGT
>DAOSLL010000229.1:0-6277 GCA_035368905.1 Rhodoferax sp. | reverse complement strand
TTGCAGCGGTCTTCGGAAAACTCCTGCCCTGCCTGGTTCTGCGCTTCGGTCACACCATCGGTGTAGCAGTACAAAACGTCTTGCCGGTTGAGCGTTTGGGTCATGGCGGTGAAACGCGCAGCGGGCAGGGCACCCACCAACGGGCCTTTCGGGATTGCCAGGTCGCGAAGTTCCCCGGCGGCACCAAAAAAAGGTGGGCAATGGCCCCCGTTGGAATACACCATGCGTCCGGTATCCATGTCGAGAAACGCGCAAAAAATGGTCAAAAAAAGGTTGGTATCGTTGTTGACGCACAGACGCTGGTTGAGTTTTGTCAGCAACTTGTCTGGCTGGAACGTCGTCATGGCCAGAATGCGAAGCAGGCCAATGGCACGGGCCATGAAAAGGGCCGACGCAATGCCATGCCCGGAAACATCGCCAATGCAGAAGAACAACAGGCGATCACGCACAAAAAATGCGTCAAACAGGTCGCCCCCGATGTTGGATGCAGGCTCCATGATCCCGCACACCTCAATGTCATCGCGCTCCGGGAACAAGGGACGTTGCAGCGGCAACATGCTGGCCTGGAGTTGACGGGCAACGTTGAGGTCCTTGCGCAGGTGCATCAACTCCATTTGCTCGCTTTGCGACTTGAGCGCCAGGGCGGTGGACCGACGCAAGCGCTCGCTCAGCAACACCATGAAATTCGATGCCACGCCGGGCAGCGTCATCAGGCGGTTCCAGAAGATGTCCTGTGGCACTTTGAGCACCCGCGCCTCGCTCAGTGCCACCACCAGGCCAGAGACCGGCTTGCCGTCGATGGCGGAAAGCTCACCGACGCATTCACCGACCGCAATCGGAATCGTCGCCTGCGCGCTTGAGTGGCTGCCAAGGTGAACCACGATTGCGCCAGAAAGCGGAATAAAGACATGGCGGTTGGCTTCACCCGGTCGCAACAGGGGTACACCTGCGGCAAGGTGCAGCACCTCGCAGCCCCGCAAGGCCGACAGAATCAAAGCGGCATCTGTGCTGCGAAACAGCGCAATCGCCGCAACATCGCGTTCAAATTGATCAGTTGGCACGGATGGCAAGCGGTTGGCCTGTCCGTCACTCATCCGATCTGTTCCAGCGCACCGCAAAACTCAGGTGGTTGTTTCCATCGCTGTGGTGATAACGAAGCTCATCCGAAAAGCTGCGGATCATCAGCAAGCCCAGGCCGCCAGGCTCGGCCTCGGTCAACGATGCTGGTCGGCAATGAATGCCTGCGGTCGTGATGTCAAACGCCGGCCCGGCATCAGAAACGGTGACCGTGGCCAAACTGCCACCGGCATCGCGCTCAACCTGAAAGACGATATGAACCAGGGGCTTGGCAACCGCATGGGTGCCGTGACGAATGATGTTCGCCAAGACCTCGTTCAGGCAAATATCCAACCGGTCAAGTTCGGCGAAAGGCACTTCAAAATCGGCTGCCAGCTTGGCCAGCCATTGCGACGCGAGACGGGTGCCTGGCCCGTCAGCGTCAATGCTCAGGTCACCGACCTGGCGCAGGGTGTCGGTGGTCATCAGCATGGTCAGGCCAGGGCTGCCTGGTCGGCCTGCGCCAAATCGGCAAACATGGGAATCAGCGCGTCAATGCCAGTTACTTGCAAAGTCTTGGCCACGCTTGCGTTGTCGCCAACGAACAGAATCATGCGCCCGCCGCGCAATTGAAGCGCCTTGGCGTTGGTGATGAACTCACGGATGCCAATGGATGCCAGAAAGCTGACCTCGGTCAGGTCAACAACGACCCGGCGCGCAGCCGATGCAGCCAAATTGGTGAACTTGAGTGAAATGGCCTCGGTGCCTGGCATGTCAAGACGCCCGGAGATTTTGATGCGCCGAAAGCTGTCTGTGACATCTTCAAATTGGATGGCCATGGTGAAACCTTCTCGAATGAAATGCGGTGCAGGAAAATTGCAACGGGGCGATGCTACACAGGTTTTATGACCAATTTGTGACATTCTCTGCCCCAGCAGCTTGCAACGCCGGGTTGCCTGGTGCTGCGATAGCAGTAGCAGCCAGCGCTTATTTCATAAGGTCTGCAGCCAGATTCTTCACATAACGATGGCGTTGCCAGAAAAGTTGGGGCAGCAGTCAGCGGAGCTGGTGAAGCGAACAAACCAGCCAGCGGGTGCGTGCGCCAGACCGTGCGGCATTGCGGTGCCACGCTGATGTGGTCGGCTTACGCTTGATTGCCCATCGTTGCAAATTGGCGCGCCTGCGGTGCCTGCATTTCCAGGCAGGCCCGATTGGCTTGCAAGATGCCAATCAGTCTTGCTGCCTGAGCGAGCAACCGGCACTGGCTCAAAGGTCCTGGCTGGCGGTGGCGTGAGCAGAGCCCGTCGCGACGCGTTGCGTGTGATCTCGTCGGGACCAACGCAACAACTGCGCTGACATGTTGGAGTCACATTGCGCGATTAACCTTCTGGGCTCATGGTCATGCAACCCAACCTCATTTCACACGCCTTGGCGGCCAGCCACACCACCCAGTCTGACCGAACCAGGCCAGCAGCAGAGAACCAGATCCAGACCTGCATTCCCGCCCTCAGATACTTCGTTTTTAATAGCTACCAGCGCACGCCCCATAAGGGCTGGCAGTCCATTTCATTGAAATCATTGAAGCAATCCCAGATGTACAAAAACGAGACCACACAGATATCTCCAACAGGCTTGCGATACACCTCAAAGGAAAGCGGCTCACCGTACCAAAGTGTGGGTGGCTCCGGCCACACCATGAGTTGCATCAAATGCGGCAATCACCGGCTGCGCAGCAGCGGTGCCTTCAGGCGCTACCCGACGGCGCTGCTGTTTTTCTGTTTTGATTGCAAACCAAAGATAGCCACGCGATAGGTTCAGCCATTCGCCAACACTGGCAAGCCATGCTTGGACGGCAATCTGGCACCGCAGCGCTTTGAGAGTTTGCCTGCTGGTGTCGGGGCGATCATCCCCTTTGGCTTGGTCTTGTGCCGTTGCGCCAAGGCAGCAGAGTGGGGGCTGGGCTGTGAAGAACAGACCGCCCACGTCGCGGCTTGCCGGGCGAAGGGCCAAGGCCCAATTTGGCCAAAGAAGCCGCTGCCGTCAGCGGGCTCAAGCGATAAATCGACTAGCCGCTGTAACTCAACGTCGCGCTGGCATCGACCGTGTAGGCGCGCGCCTTTACCGTGTTGACGAAGTACCAGGTGGCTGTTGCAGCGGTCGGGGTGAAGCGCATGTGCATGAAGCCACGGCGCGCGGTCTCGGCGTATTTCAGGTCGCTGACCACTCCCAGGAAAATGCCCTGGGTCTGCGCCGGGGTCAGCGTCGCGAGTTGTTCTTCGAGTCCGGGCGAGCTGAAGCTTTGGGTGGCAAACTCCTGCCCGATCACCGTGCCGTCGATCAGCGTGAGATGGCTGGACCAGGCGTTGTGCGTGTCACCAGCCAGCACCACCAGCTTCTTGCCAAGTTGACGGGCGGTCTGCAATACCACTTCGCGCGCTGCGGGATAGCCGTCCCAGGCATCCAGGTTGTAGCCGAGCAGCGGGTTGATCGCCGGGTCGAGCAGTGCCTTTTGGGTGTCGGTCAGCATTGCCGGTGCCTGGGCTGCTGTGGCTTTGGCGGTCAGGTAGTCGGAGATGGCTTTTTGGCCCGCCGCCTGCGCCTCGGCACTGGCATTGTCGGAGTTGAGTGCAGACAGCACGCTGACCGGAAAATTCATGCGCGCCATCAACACCTGCTGGCCCAGCACCTGCCAGGTGGCCCTGGATGCCGCCATTTGCCCCTGCAGCCACTGCACCTGGGTGCTGCCCATCAGGCTGCGCGTGGGTGAAGTCAGGTTGGCCATGGCGCTGGCTGCCGTGGCCGGGTTGAGCAGGTCAGAAAAACTGACCTGTTTGTCGCGTCCGAGCAAACGGGTTTCAAGCATGTGCAAGGCTGCCAGACCACCAAAGTCAAAGCTGCGGTAAATTTTTCGCAGGTCGGTGGCATCCGGCGTGCGCACCGGCAGCCATTCGTGCCAGGCAATCAGTGCGGCATCGCGGCGGTCGGTGAAGCGGCCTTCTGCGCCCTCGGTGTGGTTTTCGGCACCGCTCTGGTAGCTGTCGTTGGCGACTTCATGGTCGTCCCAGACGGCAATTACCGGCATGCTGGCGTGAAAAGTCTTGCTGTCGGGGTCAGATCGGTATTGCGCGTAACGCTTGCGGTAATCTGCCAGGGTCAGGCATTCATTGGCTGGCTGCGACTGTCGACCCAGCGCCAGGGCATCGGCGCTGGCGTAGCCGTCTGCTGCGTATTCGTAAATGAAGTCACCCAGGTGCACCGCGTATTGGGCATCGGTCCTGGGGATTTCTGCATAGGCATGAAAGTAGCCTGCCGGGTAGTTTGAGCAGGTCATCACCGCCAGTGACAGACCGGAGGCCCCGGCGGCAGGCAGGGTTCGGGTGCGTCCGACCGGCGAGTTGTGACCGTTGTGGCGAAACCGGAAGTAATAGTCCTTGCCAGCGCTCAATCCGGTGGCATCGACCTTGGCAGTGAAACCGGTGGCCGCTGATGCCTTGACACTGCCGCTGGCGGCGATGCTGGCAAATGCGGCATCGGCAGCCAACTCCCAGGTCAGCGGCACATCGTCTGCAGTGGTGGCAAATTGCGCATGGGTCCACAGGATCACCCGGTCGGCCAGCGGGTCACCGCTGGCCACACCATAGTCGAAGCGCGGCGGCTCGGGGTCATCGCCAGCGCCGCAGGCGCTCAGCACCGCACCAGCACTGGTAACGGCGGCTACCGAAGCCAGACGGATGACAAATTCACGGCGGGATGATTGAAACATGGTCTTTCCTTGAAGTTGGGGGAGAGAAATCGAACAGAGCAGGCGGCTGACGGCTCAGGTCACCACCACAGCCACGGGCGCGCTGCGCTGTCTGACTGCGGGCTCGGCGACCCAATGTACCAATTCAAGCAGCCCGCTTTCGTGCTCTGCCAGCGCCGTGCAACTCTCCACCCAGTCACCGTCGTTGCAATAGAGAACACCGTTGATGGTGCGCATTTCAGCGCGGTGGATGTGTCCGCATACCACACCATCGTGACCACGGCGATGGGCTTCATTGGCTACCGCCTCTTCAAAATCGGTCACGTACATCACCGCCTTTTTGACCTTGTGCTTGAGGTAGGCGGATAGTGACCAATAGGACAAGCCAAGCCGGGAGCGCCAGTGATTCAGGTGGCGATTGAGCCTGAGGGTGAACTCATACAGGTTATCGCCCAGGTAGGCCAGCCACTTGGCGCACTGGATCACGCCATCAAAGCTGTCGCCATGTGTCACCCACAGGCTTTTGCCATCAGCAGTAATGTGCACCGCATCGTCAGCCACTTCAATGCCGCCAAACTGGTGGCCAAAGTAACGGCGTGCAAATTCGTCGTGGTTGCCGGGGATGTAGATGATGCGGCAACCCTTGCGTGCCCGGCGCAGCAGCTTTTGCACCACATCGTTGTGCGATTCGGGCCAATACCAGCGGCGGCGCAACTGCCAGCCATCCACAATGTCACCCACCAGATAAAGATAGTCGCTTGGGTTGGCCTTGATGAAATCCAGCAGGGCATCGGCCTGGCAGCCCGGCGTGCCCAAATGCAGGTCCGAGATGAAGATCGCCCGGTAGCGCTGGCGCGGCGCAACTTCATGATCATCGGCATCAGGCGCAGGCAGGCCCATGATCAAGGGGCCGATCGCTTTGAAATCAGCCCGCATCACATCAGCCAGCACCATTTCCGAGAAAGTGTTTGCGGTAGCGCGGTGGCAGATCGTTGATGCGCATCAGCATCGGCAAATCAGCCGTGTTGAAGTCCGGGTCCCAGGCTGGCGCGCCGAGTATCTTGGCACCCAGTCGCAGATAGCCCTTGATCAACGCCGGCGGTTCAACCGCCAGGGTGGCGTCAAACTGCTCCACCGGCAACGGCAGGCGTGGCCGGACACGGTGTTCAATGGGTGCCAGGTGGGTGGTTTTGAGCTGCTGCCAGATGCTGGCAGCCACGTCGCCGCTGGCCAGACCGTTGTGCAGCATCGGAATGCTGGCACAGCCAATCATGGTGTCGAGTTTGTTGCGCACCATGAACTCTGCCAGCGCCCCCCACAGCGCCATGATCACACCGCCGGTGCGGTAGTCCGGGTGCACGCAACTGCGACCCAGTTCCACCATGCGCTCACGCAGGCTGCGCAGGCGCGTCAGGTCAAATTCGAGGTCGCTGTAGGTGCTGCCGGCCCGCTGCGCCTGCACCGGAGTCAGCAGCCGAT
>DAOSLL010000228.1:0-6316 GCA_035368905.1 Rhodoferax sp. | reverse complement strand
GGCTTCACCGCGGCACCGTTGACTTGCACCCGGCCTTTGTCAATTTCATCACTGGCGAGGCTGCGGCTCTTGAAAAAGCGTGCAGCCCATAGCCACTTGTCAATGCGCAGCTTGTCCATCAGCCTGGATTCCTAAGCCGGACGACCCGAAATTGATGAGCCTTCGTCGCGAGCGCGCGACTCCTATACAAACAGTCGACGCCTATTTGAATTTGTAGGAGTCGCGCCCTCGCGACGAATGACTTTGAATGTTTGAATTCTTCGCATGATTTGCAAAGACTTGACCTGTTAGGGATTAAGTTGGACGCGCCCGCGCGGGGCGCTGTTGGCGCGGCTGGGCGCGTTGCCAGCGGTTCAATCGGGTGCGTAGCGCTGTGACCCAGCGGGTGAACCCCATCGAAGCTAAAGAAGCAAATGCGCATAAGGCCTTGCAGATAAAAACAAGTGCTCAACTGAGGAATCCAGAGTCAGGCGTTCACAACAGCTTTTCGATGGCCGCCACCAGACGCTTGCTCTGCGGGCTGGTGGTGCTGTTGTAGCTGTCCACCACCCGGCCGCTGCGGTCGATCAGGTACTTGTAAAAGTTCCATTTGGGTGTGGTGCCGGACTCTTTCGCCAGTTTGGCATACAGCAAGTTGCGCTCGGGGCCGGACACCACGGTTTTGGCAAACATCGGGAACTTGACCGCGTAGGTGTTAAAGCAGAAGTCGGCAATCTCTTTGTTGCTGCCGGGTTCCTGCTGGCCAAAGTCGTTGGACGGAAAGCCCAGCACCACCAGACCCCGGGCCTGGCATTTGGCGTACAGCGCTTCCAGGCCTTCGTACTGCCCGGTGAATCCGCAGTAACTGGCGGTGTTGACCATCAGAATGACCTTGCCTGCGTACTGGCAAAGGTCTTGCGGGGCCTCGTCTTGCAGGCGGTTAAAGCTGTGCTTCAGGATTGGCGGGCATGCGGGGCTGGCTGGTGCCGGGCTCGCTGGTGCTGCCTGGCGGACTGTCGCAGCGCTTTGGGCCAGGGCACCGGCGCCGGGCCAGACCAGGCTGCTGGTCAACAGGCAGCTTGCGAGTTTCAGCGGGAATAAACGAGTTTGCATTGAGATGGTTTTGAGTGATCTGGTTGCAGTTCAGTTTATCCGTTCACCATTTTGCCAGTCCTTGGCCGGGCAATTGGGGTCAGCCTGGAATCAACCCGGCAGCGATCACCGCACGCTGGCTTGACGCTTCATCCTCTGGCGGTTGCGCTTGGCCAGGTGCTCTTGCAGCCTGACGGGCCTGCGGCACAACGGCTGAGCACCGGCCGCAGCGGGCCATTTTTTACCGGCCTTCTGATCCACACTTGGCGATGGGCCGACAAATCCGGCAGCAACCCGCCTTGCCGGGGGCGACTCTTGTGGCTCGATCCATTCGTCCGGCAGGCGCCTAGGCTGGCAAGGCAGCCAGTCGCCACAGCGAGGTGACCTCTTTGGCGCGGGCCTGGTGCAGGGCATCGGTCGGGTCGCTGGCCTTGGGATGTACTGGTCGTGCATCAATGCGGCTGATGACCCGCAAGCCGTTGTCCGCAAACAGGGCCAGCAGCGCCTCGCGCGTGCGCAGGCCCAGATGTTCGGCCAGATTCGACAAAATCAGCCAGCCTTCGCCTTTGGGTGCCAGGTGTGCGCGCAGGCCCTGCAAGAAGCCATTGAGCATGCGCCCGCCTTCGTCGTACACCGCGCGCTCCAGTGGCGAGCCGGGCCGCGCAGGCAGCCAGGGCGGGTTACACACAATCAGGGACGCAAGGCCAGGCGGAAACAGCTCGGCCTTGATCACTTCAACCTGCTTGTCAAGACCGAGCCAGGTCAGGTTTTCCTGGGCGCAGGCCAGCGCCCTGGGGTCGATGTCGGTGGCGATGATGCGTTGAATGCCCCGGCGCGCCAGCACCGCAGCCAGCACGCCGGTACCGGTGCCAATGTCAAACGCCAGCAGACTGGCCTGGTCGCTGGGCGGCTTGGGCAGATGAGCAGTGGCTAGCAACTGAATGTACTCGCCACGCACCGGTGAAAACACGCCGTAATGCGGGTGTATGCGGTTATCGGGTGCAGCACCCAGCGCGGCAATTTCAACGCCAACGCGCCGCCATTCGTGGGCGCTGCCAATGCCCAGCAACTCGCGCAACGAGGCCACCGAGCAGCCCAGGCCTGGATCAGCCACACCCCAGGCCTGCGCGCATGCCACCCTGAAGTCAGGCGCGCGCCGCAGCGGGATGCTGTAGTCGGCATTGAACTCGATCAGCAGCATGCCCAGCATGCGCGAGCGCTGCGACTGTGCCAGCCGGTGCAGGTGAAAAGCCTCTGCCGGGGCAAGCACTTGCCCGGCCTTTTTGCGCTTGCGTTTGGGCAACTGGTCAGCCCGGCGTGCCAGCGCCTGCAGCAGTTGGCGGGCGTTCTGGAAATCGCCGCGCCACAGCAGTGCCGTGCCTTCGCAGGCCAGGCGATAAGCGCTATCGGCGGTGATGGTGTCGTCAGCCAGCAGCACCCGGCTTGGTGCTGCAACGCCTCGTTCCGATCGCCATAAGGCTGCATGGGCACCGTCTGCCTCCAGCCAGCGAATGCTGTTGAACCCCGCTTGCGTGGGTGCATCAGCGACGGCGAAGGTAAGGGGCGAAGGTGGCATCAGCGTGGGTAATAAAAAATGCTATTATAAACAGAGCTTCTTACGCACGTCCAATAAGGGTTTGAGTCGAATTTTGACCCAATACCTTGAAGGTGCTGACGACATGCTCGAGGTGTTCGGCCTGGTCTTGCAGCGACTGCGCCGCGGCGGCCGCCTGTTCCACCAAAGCGGCGTTTTGCTGTGTCACTTCATTCATCCGGTCAATGGCGCTGCCCACGCGTTCGATGCCGCTGGTCTGATCAGTCTCGGCGACCGAAATCTCGACCATGATGTCCGTCACGCTCTGGATGCTTTTCACAATTTCGCTCATGGTGCGACCCGCTTGCTGCACCAGAACGCTGCCCGCCTCGACTTTGCTGACAGAGTCGCCAATCAAGGCCTTGATTTCCCGCGCCGCATCAGACGAGCGCTTGGCCAGATTGCGCACTTCGGATGCCACCACGGCAAAGCCTCGGCCTTGCTCGCCGGCCCGGGCTGCTTCCACTGCCGCGTTGAGGGCCAGGATATTGGTTTGAAAAGCGATGCCGTCAATCACCGCAATGATGTCCACAATGCGCTTCGAAGACTGGTTGATGGACCCCATGGTGTCAATCACGCCAGACACCACCGTACCCCCGCGCATTGCGACATCCGAAGCTGAATGCGCCAACTCGTTGGCGTGGCGCGCATGCTCGGCGTTTTTGTTGACGGCCGAGGTCACCTCGGCCATCGAGGCCGCCGTACTCTCGAGCGAACTGGCCTGCAACTCGGTGCGGTTGGATAAATCGATGTTGCCGCTGGCGATATCGCTTGACGCACTGAAAATGGAATCAGTGCCCATTCGCACCTCGCGCACGATGCCCTCAAGGCTGCAACTCATGTCTTTCAGGGCTTGCTGCAATTGGCCCATCTCGTTGCTCGACGTGACATCAATCCTTTGCGTCAGATCACCCTTGGCAATGCCGCTGGCGACCTTGATGCAGTATTCCAGCGGGCGCGTCACGACGCGGCGAATGAATGGATAGATCAGCATCAGCACCGGAATGCAGGTGATGAGTGATGCCAGAATCGATTTGACGCGCTGATCAGCCAGGCTGGCATTGACTTTGTCGAGGGAAACCTTCATGCTGACCGCGCCAAGCACCGTGCCTTCAGGGGTTGCGTGGCAACTGGTGCAGTCCTTGCCCAGCGAGTTTTTCAGCGCCAGCGTTGGGCGCACGGCGCGCAGGTACTCGCCTTTGGCATCGGACTCAACCAGCACAATTGCCTTGCCGGTTTGCAAGACCTGTTGTTCCAGCACGTCGGGTTTCGAGTCGTCTTTTTCGGTGCCCGGCCCAAACAGTTTGATAACCGCTTCGCCCCGCAGCACCCGCACATCCCGAATCGACCCCAGTTGCTTGACCTGGTCCAAAAAAACATCGCGCTGGGCTACCGTGCCGGTGACCATCATGCCGGTCAGTCCGGCCATGGTGGCGTTGTGCATGCTGAGGGAAAAGTCAGTTGCCTGATCCAGCGCCGCCTGTCGGGTGACATGGCCTTGCCAGATGATGACACCCGTCCACACCACCAGCAATGCCGCTGCGATCGTTGCCAATAACTGAACCCAAATTTTGTACCTGGTAGCTTGCACGGCGTATTCCTTTATCTTCAACGACGCGTCGGGCATTTTACGCTTTGCTTACACCAACTGGGCCGCTGACGCTAGAGCAGATGTACCAATAGGAATTGGCCGTCAGAAAAGGTCGAGGCGCAACATTGAGCTCCAGTAAGTTGGCTACTCAGGTGTCATGCCGACATCCGTCGGCTGCCCGGCTCGGCCAGAAACTGATCGGTCGGCGGTCAGGCCTGGCAACCGCAGTATCTCAGAATAATCCGACTTTGTTGTAGGCGCAATCGGTTTTGAGCTGGACTAGACTACGCAGTCTGCAACGCGACTTCGCATTTGTTTACAGTGCAGATTTTCAGGAACGGCTCCCATGTTTGAATCAGCAGAAATCGGTCACAAACTGGACAAGACAGCTTTTCGCGAAGCGGTTCCCGGTTTGCGTGCGGCGTTGCAGGAGGCGCAGGTTGACTTGTTCACCAAACACAAGTTTCCGGTGGTGGTACTGATCAGCGGTCAGGATGGTGCCGGCAAGGGCGAGACCATCAACACCTTGTATGAATGGATGGACCCCAGGTTTTTGTCCACCCTGGCGTTTTCCGAGCCCAGTGACGAAGAGCGCGAACGCCCGCCGATGTGGCGTTACTGGCGCTCGCTGCCGCCAAAAGGGCGCATTGGCATTTTTGCCGGGTCATGGTATTCGGATCCGATTCGCGAACGCATTCAGGGCGAGATATCGATGAAAGAGCTCGATGCCCGCGCCCAGCAGATCAACCGTTTTGAAGAGATGCTGGTCAATGAAGGAGCCCTGGTGTTGAAATTCTGGTTTCACCTGACCAAGGAAGGCCAGCGCACCAGGCTAAAGGCGCTGGAGGCCGACCCGCGAACCGCCTGGCGGGTCACGCAATGGAACTGGGATCGCCTCAAAACCTACGATCAGTTGCAGGACGTGGCCGGGCACCTGCTGCGCATCACCAACACGGCTGCAGCGCCCTGGGTGGTGGTTGAAGGCAGCGACGACCGTTACCGCTCGCTGACGGTAGGCCAGGTGTTGCTGGATGCGCTCAGGCGTCGGCTGGCAAGTACGGATCAGCAGCATGCGCTGGTCGCCCCGATGGTGCGGGTCAACCTGGATGGCCGCAATGTGCTGTCCGAACTGGACTTGACGCAAGTGCTTGACGATAAGCCCTACAAGGACGAACTGGCCCACTGGCAGGGCCGCCTGTCCGAGCTGATTCGTGACCTGCGGTTCAAAAACCGGTCACTGGTATGCGCTTTTGAGGGGGCCGACGCGGCGGGCAAGGGAGGGGCCATACGCCGCATTGCTGCGGCACTCGACGCGCGTCAATACCAGGTTAACCCGGTGGCGGCACCCACCGATGAGGAAAAGGCGCAGCCTCATTTGTGGCGTTTTTGGCGCCAGCTTCCCAGGCTTGGTCACGTTGCCATATTCGACCGCACCTGGTACGGCCGGGTGCTGGTGGAGCGGGTCGAGGGTTTTTGCTCGGAAGCGGACTGGCTGCGGGCCTACAGCGAGATCAATGACTTTGAGCACGAACTGATTGATGCGGGTGTCATCATGGTCAAGTTCTGGCTGCAAATCAGCCAGGAAGAGCAACTCCGGCGCTTTCAGGAACGCGAAAAAATCGATTTCAAGCGTTTCAAGATCACTCAGGAAGACTGGCGAAACCGCGAGAAATGGGAAGACTATCAAATGGCCATCTGCGACATGGTCGAACGCACCAGCACCGGCAATGCGCCCTGGACGCTGGTTGAGGCCAACGACAAAAACTTCGCTCGCGTGAAGATTTTGCGCACGCTGTGCGAGCGGCTTGAGCTTGAGTTGTCTGGCCGCAAAGCGGATTTGCCACATGTAGCGGCAAAGACTGCCGAAAAACCAACTGCCAAAACAGACAAGTCGGAAAAATCGCTCAAATCAGACAAGGCAGCCATCCGGCCAGCCGAAAAATCAGGCAGCCACAAGTCAAAGGCCAGCAGTAAATAAGTGCCGCAAGCTTCGTCAATGAAGCTCAGGATGTGGTCAGAAATAACTTCCCCTATTTGCACCGGCGGATTTGGGCGCACAG
>DAOSLL010000227.1:0-6326 GCA_035368905.1 Rhodoferax sp. | reverse complement strand
CGCTTGGCAACGGCAAACCAGCGCTGGTGCAAGTGGCCGAAACGCTGGAAAAACGCTCGGTGTTGGCCACCGAGATCGTCAAGGGCGTGATGCTGCCGCAGTTTGTCATTCTGCCGATGGCGGTGCTGCTGGTCTGGCTGGCACTGGTGCAGGCGATCAAGCCGCTAAGCCAGCTTGAAGAGCGCATTCGCGCCCGCAAGCCTGACGATCTGAGCCCGATTGACGCACAAGCGGTGCCGCTTGAAGTCACGCCGCTGGTGGAATCGGTCAACGACCTGTTGCTGCGCCTGATGGATTCAATTGCCACGCAAAAGCGCTTTCTGGCTGATGCCGCGCACCAGCTCAAAACACCGCTGGCCGGCTTGCGCATGCAGGCCGACCTGGCGCAGCGCGAGGGTGCCAGTGCCGAAGACCTGAAGCACTCGCTACGCCAGATTGGTCGTGCCAGCATCCGTGCCACCCACAGCGTGAACCAGTTGCTGGCATTGGCGCGCGCCGAAAGCAGCGGCTCGGCGATGCCACGCATGCGCTGCGATCTGGCCGACTTGTGCATGTCGGTGGTGCGCGACTGTGTGCCGTTTGCACTTGAAAAACACATTGACCTGGGCTATGAAGGCACGCAGGCCGGTACCCCCGGCTGCACCATTCTGGCCAACCCCACCTTGATCAAGGAAATGGTGCGCAATCTGGTTGACAACGCCATCAACTACACCCCGTCAAGCCTGGAAAATCCGGGCATCATCACGGCTCGTGTGTTGACCGACCCGTTTGGGCGCGCCCTGGTGCTGCAGGTAGAAGACTCCGGGCCAGGTGTTCCGGAGGCGGAACGCGAACTGATCTTCCAGCCGTTTTACCGTGCGCTGGGCACCGAGGCCGACGGCTCAGGATTGGGCCTGCCGATCGTGCTGGAGATTGCCAACCAGCACAATGCCAGCGTCAGCCTGGAGGATTGTCATCCGGGTCAAAACCCACCAGGTACGCGTTTTGTGGTGCGGTTCATGGCCAGCCCGGCAGATGACACCGAGGCTTGAGCCGGTGTTTTGCCAGTGCCTATGGCTGGGCGCCAACCTGGCAGGGCACCAGAGGGCTATCGGCCAGCGCACTTTTGACCGGCTCCAACTGTTTTTGCAGTGCCCCATCGATGGCGGGCAAGCGCAGCCGAAACTGCTGCGGGGCTGGCGTGTTCAGCAACACCTTGGCGGTACGCACGCCGCGCTGGGCCAGTAATTCCAGCGCCGCCCGAGCCTCAGGCTCGGAGGTAAACACCCCCAGCGACAGACCGGGCTCCAGTGCCGCATTGGCCAAAGGATGAAGAGTCAGCCGCATGCCTTCCAACTGGGCGCGCTTCTTTTCCAGTTCTGCCGCGCTGTCGTATCTGCCCATGTAGATGATCCACTGCGCGGGTAGCGCCACGCCGTCGAGTGTCCAGGATCCGCTGGGCCAGGAGCCGTCAACCAATACCTTGCGAACGGCGCTGGCCTGCGCCTCGTTGAGCACACCACTTTGCAGGCACAGGCCGACCCCGGTCGCAGCCTCAGAGGCGCGCTTTTGTGCCATGGCGCTGTCGCCAATCACGACCAGCGCTTGCGGCCTGATTTGCTGCTTGAGCCGTTGCGGCTCGCTGGTGACGGTCGGCCCCACCCCAAGCGTTTGCAGCCAGCCCTGACCCCAGGCGAAATAAACCGCGTTCAGCAGCACCAGCATCAGCACGATCAGCCGCAACATGGCAATAAAACCTTAACCAACACCTGGACTGGGACCACGCAACGGTCGCACGCTGACTTCCGAGCTGATCACCCGCTGCACCCGCTGTGCCGTCTGTACCAGCAAGGCCCCCGCGCCATCTACGCCCTGTGCCACGCCCTGCAATCCATCGCTGAGCGTGACCGCCATTTGCGCCAATGCATCACGGGCGTTGAAATCTGCCTGAAAAGGTGCAAAACCCTGCCCTTCAAAGCGCTTGATGGTCTGCACCAACGGTTGGGCCAGGCGAAGCAGCGCCTGCCCGGCATCGATGCCGGGCAGCAACTCGACCAGCCCGGCAGGATCGGTGGCAAGCCCGTCGACGGCTGGTGCCACAATGTTCAGGCCAACACCGATCACGACATAACGGCTGGCCCCCAAACCGCTCCAGGTCACGGTTTCAATCAAGATACCCGCGAGCTTGCGCTGGCGCCACCACAAATCATTGGGCCACTTGATCCGGATCTCCGGGTGCAGGCTTTGCGCCAGACTCAAGCCCACCGCCAGCGACAAACCTGACCAGTCCTTTGGGGCCAGTGGCATACCCAGCGAAAACGTCAGACTGTCGGACCAGGACGTGCCCGCATGCCAGGGTCGCCCGAGTCGACCGCGACCGGCGCTCTGGCGCTCGGCCAGCAGCAAACACGATTCACAGCGCCCGGCCTGGGCACGACGCATCAGCTCGGCATTGGTTGAATCCACTTCTGGCAACAGTTCCAGGGCAAAACCAGGCAGCAGTGGCGTGATCGCTTGCGAAATCGCCTCTACCGGCCAGGTCATCACGGCGGCTTGGCTCATCTGCCGGACGCCTTGGTGTCCGACCGCGCCCGGGTGCTGCGCCTGCGCTTGGGTGCCAGCAGCGTGCCCCGGCAGTTGCTGGCACCACACCAGCAGGGGTACTCGGCCTTGAGCTTGGGCGTGTAGCGTTCATCAATGACCAGCCCGTAGTCGTAGTGCAGTTCTTCCCCGGCGGCAATGTCGCGCAGCGCCTTGATGAAGATACGCCCGGCCCGCTGCTCGGCCTCGCAATTGCCGTCGCACGAATGGTTGATCCAGCGCGATGCATTGCCACCGGCCAGCGCGTCAATCACCCGGGCCTCGTCAACATGAAAGTAAAACGTGTGGTTGGGGTCAGCCGGGTTGTGCGGGTGACGCGCCTGCGCCTGCGCCCAGGTGATGATTTCGCCCACGTATTCGATGATGTCAAGACCCGCTGCAATCGGCAACACCGCAAACACCCCTCGGCCATGGATGCCGGAGCGGCGAACCTGGATCGGACGGGAGCTTGCAGATGGTTTTTTCGACACGGTTGAAAATTTGGTATCGTGAACTCGTATGGGTGCGCATGTGCGTACCTGCCTGTGTGTGCGTGCGCTTAGGCGCCCGCGAGAAAAATGGATTGTAGTCAGATGAAAACCCTGGTCATAGCCGAAAAACCTTCCGTCGCCCAAGACATCGTGCGGGCGTTGACACCCCTGTCGGGCAAGTTTGACAAGCACGACGAGCATTTCGAGAACGACAACTATGTGGTCTCAAGCGCCGTCGGCCACCTGCTGGAAATCCAGGCTCCCGAAGCCTATGACGTGAAACGCGGCAAATGGAGCTTTGCCCACCTGCCGGTGATTCCTCCGCACTTTGAGCTTAAACCGGTTGACAAGACCAAAACCAGGCTCAACGCGGTTGTCAGGCTGGCCAAACGCAAGGACGTGGACCAGCTCATCAATGCCTGCGATGCCGGGCGCGAAGGCGAACTGATCTTTCGCCTGATCGAACAATATGCCGGTGGTGCCAAGCCACTGGGCAAACCGGTCCACCGGCTGTGGCTGCAGTCGATGACACCGCAGGCGATTCGCGACGGCTTTGGCACGCTGCGCAGCAATGTCCAGATGCAGCCGCTGGCCGATGCCGCGCGCTGCCGCAGTGAGGCCGACTGGCTGGTCGGCATCAACGGCACCCGTGCCATGACGGCATTCAACTCGCGCGACGGCGGCTTTTTTCTGACCACCGTCGGCCGGGTGCAAACACCGACCTTGAGCGTGGTGGTCGAGCGCGAAGAGCTGATCCGCAAATTTGTCAGCCGTGACTATTGGGAAATTCACGCCAGCTTTGCCGCGCAGGCGGGTGAGTACCCCGGCAAATGGTTTGACCCCAAGTTCAAGCGTGCGCTGGCTGACGCAGCCCCAGGCCATGAAGAGGTTGATGCCGAACTCAAACCTGATCGGCTGTGGAATCAACGCGAAGCCCAGGCGATTGCTGATGCGGTGCGTGGCCAGCCGGCCAGCGTGACTGAAGAAAGCAAGCCCACCACCCAGGCATCACCGCTGCTGTTCGATTTGACCAGCCTGCAGCGCGAAGCCAATGGGAAATTCGGCTTCAGCGCCAAAACCACGCTGTCCATTGCGCAAAGCCTGTACGAGCGCCACAAGGCCCTGACCTACCCGCGCACCGACTCGCGCGCCTTGCCGGAAGACTATCTGCCAGTGGTGAAAAAAACCTTCGAGATGCTGGCCGGCTCCGGCATGAAGCACCTGGCACCGCACGCCCTGACGGCGCTCAACAACAGTTACATCACACCGACCCGGCGGGTCTTTGACAACACCAAGGTGAGTGACCACTTTGCCATCATCCCGACGCTGCAAGCGCCCAGTGCGCTATCGGAAGCCGAGCAGAAAATTTACGACCTGGTGGTGCGCCGTTTCATGGCGGTGTTTTTTCCGGCTGCCCAATACCAGGTCACGACGCGCATCAGCACGGTCGCAGTGGCGAGCTTGGGCGCACTGTCCGGTAGCCACAACTTCAAGACCGAAGGCAAGGTGCTGGTCAAGCCGGGCTGGCTGGCCATTTACGGCAAAGAGGCGGCCGCTGAAGTCGCTGATGCCAAAGACGGTGACAAGGGCCAGAGCCTGGTGCCGGTCGCGCCCGGTGAAATCGTCAAAACCGAGTCTGCGCAGGCCAAAGGTCTGAAAACCCGCCCACCGGCCCGCTATTCCGAAGCCACCTTGCTCGGGGCCATGGAAGGCGCTGGCAAAACCGTCGAAGACGACGAATTGCGTGAAGCCATGCAGGAAAAAGGCCTGGGCACCCCGGCCACCCGGGCATCCATCATCGAAGGTCTGATTGCCGAAAAATACATGCTGCGCGAAGGCCGCGAGCTGATTCCAACCGCCAAGGCGTTCCAGTTGATGACCCTGCTGCGCGGTATCGGCGTGGAGGAGCTGTCCAAAGCCGAGCTCACTGGCGAGTGGGAATACAAACTCAACCAGATGGAGCAGGGCAAACTCAGGCGTGACACTTTCATGGCCGAAATTGCCGCCATGACCGAACGCATGGTGAAAAAAGCCAAGGAATACGACCGCGACAGCGTGCCCGGCGACTACGCCACACTGGCCACGCCCTGTCCGAACTGCGGCGGCATTGTCAAGGAAAACTACCGCCGCTACACCTGCACCGGAGCCGATGGCACCAGCGACGGCTGTGGCTTTTCGTTTGGCAAGACACCGGCCGGGCGCACCTTTGAGCCAACCGAGGTCGAGCAATTCCTGCGGGACCGCAAAATTGGCCCACTGGATGGTTTTCGCTCCAAGGCGGGCTGGCCGTTCACCGCCGAAATGGTCATCAAGTTTGACGAGGAAAGCAACAACTACAAGCTTGAATTCGACTTCGGCGACGACAAGAAGGGTGAGGAATCCGGCGAACTTGTTGATTTTTCAGATCAGCAGCAACTCGGGCCTTGCCCCAAGTGCGGCGCAGGCGTTTTTGAGCACGGCAAGAATTACCTGTGTCAGAAATCGGTGCCGACCGAAGGCCAGCCCACGCCAAATTGCGACTTCAAGAGTGGTCAGGTCATCCTGCAGCAGCCGATTGCCCGCGAGCAGATGCACAAGCTGCTGGCCACCGGCAAAACCGATCTGCTTGACAAGTTCGTCAGCATGCGCACCCGGCGCGCTTTCAAGGCCATGTTGGTCTGGGACGCGGCTGCTGGCAAGGTCAATTTTGAGTTTGCACCGAGCAAGTTCCCGCCACGCAAAACCGCCGCTGTACCACTGGTCAGCGCTCAGACTGCTTCTAATACTATAGCTGGTAGCGCAGATGGGACAAGGGCTGGAGGGATAAAACTCTTAAAGACAGCGACAAAGACCGCGACTCGGCCCAGCGTCAAAAAAGTCGCTGCCAAGGTGGCCGCACCGCGCAAGGCGGCGGTGGCCGGCGTTGGCTCCACGCCCAGTGCCGCGCTGGCTGCGGTCATTGGGCCGGCACCGGTGGCGCGAGCCCAGGTCATCAAACAACTGTGGGACTACATCAAGGCCAACAATCTGCAGGACGCTGCCAACAAGCGCGCCATCAATGCCGATGCCAAGCTGCTGGCGGTATTTGGCAAACCGCAGGTCAGCATGTTTGAACTGGCAGGCATTGTCGGCAAGCATCTGGGCTGAACGTTAGCGCCTGGGAGTCTGTCGGGCTGCTGGAACGTCGGCTGTGATCCGGTCGCGCTGGCGCATTTCGCACCGGTTTCTCGACCCATGACTTGGGCTTAGGATGTGGTCAGAAATAACTTCCCCTATTTGCACCGGCGGATTTGGGCG
>DAOSLL010000226.1:3681-6328 GCA_035368905.1 Rhodoferax sp. | reverse complement strand
CATCGACGGGCGAGTGGCAGTCGAAGGTTTGTTGGCTTTGGGCCGGCGTGCGCTCGCCATTGATAAAGGCACGGCCGTCGTAGTTGGGGTTCATGTGTTGCCTTTGAATGTTGGTTTGATTCTGTTGATGCTTGTTTGGTCGGATTGGGGATGGTTCGCTTTGGCCCGCAGAATTGGGGTCAGAGCCCAATTCGGTTTGGCGCTGCCAACAATGCCAGACGGTTTGGTCCGAATTGGGATCCGACCCCAAATCTGCTACGGCAGTGCGACCCATTGCTGCATTGGGTAACCATGTTTTGACTTCACCGCCTCATTTGGGCTGAATGGCAGCGATTTCGGCCCGGGTGGCGGCGGCGATTTCAAGTTCACGCTTGCGGGTCTGGCGGGCGACCCAGACGCTGTAGGCAATTACCACGACGGTCACCGACACGATCAGCAAGGTGGCTGCGGCGTAGATGGTCGGGTTGATGCCGCGGCGGGCATAGCCGAAAATGACCTGTGGCAAGGTGTTGACACCAGGACCGGACAAGAACTCGGAAATCACCACATCGTCAAACGACAGGGTGAACGCCAGCAGGTAGGCGGCCAATATGGCCTGGAAGATATTTGGCATGGTGATCAGAAAGAACACCTGAAACGGTTTGGCCCCCAGGTCCATCGCGGCCTCTTCAATGGCACGGTTCATCTCCAGCAATCGCGACTGCACCACCACCATGCCGTATGCCATGCCCAGCAGGGTGTGGCCCAGCACAATCGTCAGCATGCCGCGCTGTGGCCAGCCAAAGGCATTTTGAATGCCCACCATCAGCAGCAGCAAGGACAGGCCGATCACCACCTCGGGCATTACCAGCGGCGCGTTGACCATGCCGGAAAACAAGGTGCGCCCAGGAAAACGCCGATAGCGCACCAGCACAAAAGCGGCAAAAGTGGCCAGCACCGCAGACGCAATGCCAGAGGCAGTCGCGACCTGCAGCGACAACCAGAAGCCTTCAACGATCTTGGTGTCCTGCGTGAGCGCCTGGTACCAGCGCAGCGAAAAACCGGTGAACTGCGCGTCTTGCCGGGTGCTGTTGAAAGAGAACACAACCATGAACATCAGCGGCAGGTACAGAAACAAAAAGGTCAGTGCTATCCAGGCCTTGCCAAAGTATCGGATCAGGAAATTGTTCATGCTGCGATCCTTAGTGACGGGGCTCAGCCGCGTCGCCGGTGTAGTGGTAATAGACCGCCAGCGGAATGACGATCAGCCCGATCATCACCACTGCCAGGGCAGAAGCACGTGGCCAGTTGTTGCTGGTGAACATTTCGTCCCACACCACCCGGCCGATCATGATGTTCTCCGGTCCGCCCAGCAGCGATGGAATCACAAACTCACCGACGCAAGGGATAAACACCAGCATGAATCCGGCAATGATGCCAGCCTTGGACAGCGGCACCGTGACCAGCCAGAACGCCTTGAGGGGAGAAGTGCCCAAGTCGTAAGCAGCTTCAAGCAGCCGGAAATCCATCTTGACCAGGTTGGCGTACAGCGGCAGCACCATGAACGGCAGGTAGACATAGGTCATGCCGACCAGCATCGAGACATTGGTGTAGAGCATCTGGATCGGCTCATCGACAAGGCCCAGGCTCATCAGCACCTGATTGATCACGCCCTGGTCAGCCAGAATGCCCTTCCAGGCATAAACACGCAACAGAAAAGATGTCCAGAACGGCAGCATCACCATCATCAGCAGGGCCGGTCGCACACTGGGCTTGCTACGCGCAACGAAATACGAAAACGGGTAGCCAATCAGCAGGCATAACACGGCAGTGGCCAATGCATACAGCAGCGAGCGCACATAGGCCTCAATGTAAATGGTCTGAAACAGCCCGCCGCTGCCGTCATCAGAGCGGAAAATCGTCCAGTAGTTTTCGTACTTGAGCGTGAGCAACCCGGTGCTGGAATCCCAGATCGGCTTGAACGGCGAAATGTCGTTGCCCATGTCAACAAAGCTGATGTACAACAAAATCAGGAACGGCAGCAGAAAAAACACCACCAGCCAGGTGTAGGGCAACCCGATCACAAACCCTCTGCCGGGTACCTTCAGTGAAAGCTTGGTCATTGCAATGGCCTCGGTTGATCAGTCGCGCAACACCAGGGCATCGGTGTCGTCCCACCAGAAAAATACGTCATCTTCCCAGGTGATGTCGAGCAAATCCAGGTGTGAACCATTCGGCTCGGTGATTTTCATCCGGTAGCCCTGGGGCGTGACAACGATGTAGGTGTTGTACGAACCAAAATAGGCGATTTCCTTGACCCGTCCGTTGAACAGGTTGTGACTCAGGCCTTGCGGTGCCTTTTTGCCGATGCTCACCTTTTCAGGGCGCACGGCGACGGCCACCGGCATGCCCAGGGTGCCACTGATGCTGTGGCCCACATGAACTTCACCAATCGCGGTTAGCGCGGCGCAGTGGTCCGTTTCGTCCACACTGAGCTTGCCGTCGAGCAAGTTCACACTGCCAATGAAATCGGCCACAAAGCGGCTGCCCGGATACTCATACACCTCTTGGGGCGAGCCTACCTGCAGCACCCGGCCTTTGCTCATCACCGCAATGCGACCCGCCATCGTCATGGCTTCTTCCTGGTCGTGCGTCACCATGACACAGG
>DAOSLL010000226.1:0-3671 GCA_035368905.1 Rhodoferax sp. | reverse complement strand
CGACGATGTTGACCAGTTCAAACTGGGTTTGTTCGCGCAGCTTTTTGTCCAGCGCGCCAAGTGGCTCATCGAGCAGCAGCACCTTCGGGCGCTTGGCCAGGCTGCGCGCCAACGCCACGCGTTGCTGTTGGCCACCCGACAACTGGTGCGGCTTGCGCCGGGCATAGGGGCCGAGTTGCACCAGATCGAGCATTTCGCCCACGCGCTGCTTGATATCGGCGCTGGGCAAACCTTCGCGCCTTAAGCCAAAAGCCACGTTCTCCCAGATGTCGAGATGCGGAAAAAGCGCGTAGCTCTGAAACATCATGTTGAACGGCCGCTCGTAGGGTGCCAGATTGGCCACGTCCCGACCGCTTAGCAGGATGCGCCCCGAAGTAGGCTTCTCGAACCCCGCCAGCATCCGCAGCAAGGTGGATTTGCCGCAGCCGGAACTGCCCAGCAAGGCAAAAATCTCGCCCTGCTTGATTGACAGGTTGACCTCGTCGACCGCCAGCGCCTCGTCAAAGCGCTTGACCAGTTCTTCGGTCACCAGATAGTCTTGCCGGGAATCTTGTTCAGCCATAGGTCCCACCTTGGGCTTGCGCCGTCTTGTTGCCAAAGAAAAAGGCTGTTTGTACCCTTGTACAAACAGCCTTGTGCTACTTCAAAAGTACCTTACTTGCCCTTTTTGAAGGCGTTATAGGCCGTCGCCATGGCTTCGCGCGCTTCGTTGCTGAAGCTCGAAGGCGCAATCATCTTGGCAAAGTAGTCGGCTTCAACAAAGATCGTCTTGTTGCCAACCATTTCAGGCTTGATCTTCTCGATGGCGGCCTTGTTGGCGGTGGGGTAGTTCATTTCATTGGTCATCAGCGCGGCATTTTCGGCACGCAGGTAAAAATCAATGAACACAGACGCATTGTTGGGGTGCTTGGCATCTTTGGTGATGGCCATGGTGTCAAAGAAAATCAGTGCCCCGGTTGACGGCAGCAAGGATTCGATCTCGTCCTTGGACTTGTTCTCTTTGGCACGGCCAGCGGCGATGTTGATGTCACCTGACCAGCCAATGACGACGCAGGCCTTGCCGCCCGCAATGTCGTCGATCATGGTCGAGCTGAACAGGCGCACGTCCTTGCGTACCTTGGCCAGCATGTCGGCCGCCGCCTTGTAGTCAGCCGGGTCGTTGGAATAGGCATCCTTGCCGATGTAATGCAGCGCCACCGGGATGATTTCGGTTGGCGAGTCCAGGTAGGCAATGCCGCAAGATTTCAGTTTGCTGGTGTATTCGGGTTTGAACACCAGGTCCCAGGCGTTCTCGGGCATGGGCATCTTGCCCAGCGCCTTGGTCACCTTGGTCTTGTTGATGCCAACGGTGGTAAAGCCCCAGGCCCACGGCACCAGATGCTTGTTGCCGGGGTCGGTGTTTTTGGCCAGCGTGCCCATGATGGCCGGATCCAGGTTGGCCAGGTTCTTGATCTTGGCCTTGTCCAGCGGCTGGAACATGCCGCCCTCGATCTGTGGCTTGGCAAACACCGAGCCCGGCACCACGATGTCGTAACCCGTATTGCCCGCCACCAGCTTGGCGTGCAGGGCTTCATTGGTCTCGAAAGTATCGTAATTGACCTTGATGCCGGTCTCTTTCTCAAACGCGGCGATCATGCCAGCGGGAACGTAGTCAGGCCAGTTGTAGATGTTGAGCACCTTTTCCTCTGCCGGTGCCGGTGCTGGCGCTGAAGCAGCAGCGCTGGCAACTGCAGCGGGGGCCGCCACAGGTGCGGGCGGCTCTTCTTTTTTGCCGCACGCGGCCAACAACAGCGCCGACAGCGCAACAGTCGCAAGATACTTTTTCATCATGAAACAACCTCCATCAAAGGACAAGAAAACACAAGGGGAGAACAGAAACCGACTAGTTTAAAGTCTAGCAAAAATCAGACCACATAATTGTTGCCCAGAATGCTCAGAGCAAACCCCGGGCTTTGAGCTCGACTTGCGTCAGATCGAGCGCCAGCCGAATCAGGCGCAGCAACTCGTCGATCTCGGCATGGGTCAGAACCAGCGGCGGGGCGATGATCATGCGGTCACCAACAGCGCGCATGATCAGCCCGTTGGTAAAACAATGATGCCGACACACCATGCCCACCGCGTCTTCTTGCCTGAACCGTACTTTGGTATGTTTGTCCTTCACCAGCACCAAGCCAGCCACAAAGCCGCACGACTCCGTCATGCCAACCAGCGGATGATCGTTGAGCTCGGCATAGCGTTTGGCGAAGTACGCCCCCACCTCGCCGCGCACGCGCTGCGGCAATTGTTCGGTCTCCATGATCTCCAGGTTGGCCAGCGCCACGGCACAAGCCACCGGGTGCCCACTGTAGGTGTAGCCGTGGTTGAACTCGCCGCCCTTCTCAATCAGCACCTTGGCCACGCGGTCACCCACCATCACGCCACCCAGCGGGATGTAACCACTGGTGACCGCCTTGGCAAAGGTCACCAAGTCAGGCTTGTAGCCAAATTTTTCATACGCAAACCAGTGGCCCAGCCGGCCAAAGGCGCAAATTACCTCGTCACTGATCAGCAAGATGCCGTATTTGTCCACAATGCGCTGGATCTCGGGCCAATAAGTGGCGGGCGGAATGATCACCCCGCCGGCACCCTGGATCGGCTCGGCAATGAACGCCGCCACCTTGTCGGCACCGAGTTGCAGAATTTTTTCCTCCAGCCAGCCCGCCGCCCTGAGACCGAATTCATCTGCCGATTCGCCTTGCTTGCCGCCCTCAAAAAAGTAGGGTTGACCAATGTGTGTGATGTTCGGAATCGGCAAGTCACCCTGCGCGTGCATGCCGCTCATGCCGCCCAGCGAAGCCCCGGCCATGGTGCTGCCGTGGTAGGCGTTATGGCGGCTGATGATGACCTTGCGCTGCGGCTGGCCCAGCAGGTCCCAATAGCGGCGCACCATGCGCACGTTGGAGTCGTTGCTCTCGGAGCCGCTGCTTGAATAAAACACATGCTCGAAACTGCGACCATCCACCTTGGGTGCCAGCGCGGCCAGTTTGGCCGCCAGCTTGACTGCGGGCACATTGGTGGTTTGGAAAAAACTGTTGTAAAACGGCAGCGTCATCATTTGCTGGTAGGCCGCTTGCGCAAGCTCCTTGCGGCCATAACCCACATTGACGCACCACAGCCCGCTCATGGCATCGAGCATTTTTTCGCCCTCGGAGTCCCAGACATAAATGCCCTCAGCCCGAGTGATCACCCGCGCGCCCCGGCGGGCCAGTTCGCCGTGGTCGGTGAACGGGTGGATAAAGTGGGCACTGTCGAGGGTCTGGATGTCTTTGGTAATCATGAATCGCGTCCTTTTTACATACGAAATGAGGCTCTAGCCCTTGTCAGTCATGCGCTGGCAGCTATACATGTAATAGCAAATGCTCCCGTTCCCAAGGCGAGATCACTTTCATGAACTCTTCGAATTCAAGTTCCTTGATCTCGGAATAGACGGTGATGAACTCCTTGCCCAGCACCTCATGCAGGTCGGATTCGCGGCGCAACCAGTCCAGCGCCTCACCCAGAGACCGCGGCAGCGAATAAGGCGACAAGTAGGCGTCGCCCTTCATTTCGGGTTTGGGCTTGATTTTGTTCTTCAAGCCCAGATAGCCGCAGGCCAGCGTCATGGCCAGCGCCACATAGGGATTGGCATCGGC
>DAOSLL010000225.1:0-6346 GCA_035368905.1 Rhodoferax sp. | reverse complement strand
CCCTGTCGGCCGGCAGCCCCCCGCCGCCGGCCTTCATCACCGCGGCCTGACCCCGGGCGCCGCCGTGGCCAAGCAGGACGAAGCCGCCCCGCAGCCCGACATCGCCGCGTTGCGCACGCAGTTCCGCGATGGCAAGAAGGCGCTGATCGCGCACTTCATGCAAAGCCGCGCCACCGCCCCGGCGGCCACCCGGCTGATCAAGGCCCTGACCCGCCATGTCGACGCCACCCTGGCCCAGCTGTGGACGGATTGCGGCATGCCGGCCAGCACGGCCCTGGTGGCGGTGGGTGGCTTCGGCCGTGGCGAGTTGCTGCCCCACAGCGATGTGGACGTGCTGCTGCTGTTGCCCGATGAGGCCACGGTCGAAACCGGCAGCCCGCTCAAGGGCACCATCGAGGCCTTCATCACCGCCTGCTGGGACATCGGGCTGGAGGTCGGCTCGTCGGTGCGCACCGTGGCCGAATGCGTGCTCGAGGCGCGTGCCGACCAGACCGTGCAGACCGCGCTGCTCGAATCGCGCCTGGTGTGCGGCGCGCGCAAGCTGGCTTTGTACTTTCAGCGTGAAACCTCGGCGCTGATGGACGCCAAGGCCTTCCTGCGGGCCAAGACGCTGGAAATGCGCCAGCGCCACACCAAGTACGAGGACACGCCCTACGCGCTGGAGCCCAACTGCAAGGAAAGCCCGGGCGGCCTGCGCGACCTGCAGGTGGTGATGTGGGTGGCGCGTGCCGCCGGGCTGGGCCGCAACTGGGCCGAGCTGGCCGCCAACGGCCTGATCACAGCCTTTGAAGTGAAGCAACTGCAGCGCAACGAAGGCACCTTGCGGCTGATCCGCGCCCGGCTGCATGCGGTGGCCGGCCGGCGCGAAGACCGCCTGGTCTTCGACCTGCAGACGGCCGTGGCTGAAAGCTTCGGCTACACCAGCAGCCGCAGCGCGCGCTCGTCCGAGGTGCTGATGCACCGCTACTACTGGGCGGCCAAGGCGGTGACCCAGCTCAACCAGATCCTGATGCTCAACATCGAGGAGCGCATCAACGGCAGCGAAGCCGCACCGATGCGGCAGATCAACGCGCGCTTCTTCGATCGCGCGGGCATGCTGGAAGTGGCACGCGACAGCCTCTACGCCGAGAACCCGCACGCCATCCTCGAGACCTTTCTGGTCTTCCAGCAGACGCCCGGCATCAAGGGGCTGTCGGCGCGCACCTTGCGGGCGCTCTACAACGCGCGCGACCAGATGGACACGGCCTTCCGGCACGACCCGATCAACCGCGAACTGTTCATGGACATCCTGCGCCAGCCGCAGGGCATCACGCACGCGTTCAGGCTGCTCAACCAGACTTCGGTGCTCGGGCGCTACCTGTGGGTGTTCCGCCGCATCGTCGGGCGCATGCAGCACGACCTGTTCCATGTCTACACGGTCGACCAGCACATCCTGATGGTGCTGCGCAATGTGCGGCGCTTCTTCATGGTCGAGCATGCCCACGAGTACCCGTTTTGCTCACAATTGGCGGCCGACTGGGACAAGCCCTGGATTCTGTACGTGGCCGCGCTGTTTCACGACATTGCCAAAGGCCGTGGCGGTGACCATTCGGCGCTGGGCACATTGGAAGTGCGGCGTTTTTGCCAGCAGCACGACATCACCGGCGAAGATGCCCGGCTGGTCGAGTTTCTGGTGCGCGAGCACCTGACGATGAGCCGCATTGCGCAAAAATCCGACTTGAGCGACCCCGATGTGATCGCCAATTTTGCCAAGCGGGTCGGCAGCGAACACGCCCTGACGGCGCTCTACCTGTTCACCGTGGCCGATATTCGCGGCACCAGCCCAAAAGTCTGGAACGCCTGGAAAGGCCGTTTGCTGGAAGACCTGTACCGCGCCACCTCACGCGCCCTGGGCGGGCATGTGCCCGATCTGCATGCTGAAGTGCAAGAACGTCAGCGTGATGCGCTGATCGAACTGGCGCTGCGCACGCAGCCGTTCGAGTCGCACAAGGCGCTTTGGGCGACCCTCGATGTCGGCTACTTCATGCGCCACGACGCAGTGGAAATTGCCTGGCACACGCGCATGCTGTCGCGCCATCCGGGAACGCGCGAACCGATCGTGCGGGGACGCCGCTCGCCAGTCGGTGAGGGCTTGCAGGTGCTGGTCTATACGCCCGACCAGGAAGACCTGTTTGCCCGCATCTGCGGCTTTTTTGACCGCAGCGGCTTCAGCATTCTGGATGCCCGCATCCACACCAGCCAAAACGGCTATGCGCTCGACACCTTCCAGGTCATCACCACCACCCTGACCGAGCACTACCGGGAACTCATCAGCATGATCGAGGTGGGCTTGAGCCGGGTGATTGCCGCTGCACAACCGCTGCCGCCACCAAGCCGCGGGCGGGTGTCAAGACGTGTCAAGAGTTTTCCGATCACACCGCGGGTGAGCCTCAAACCCGATGAAAAAGCCCAGCGCTGGCTGCTCAACATTTCGGCCAGTGACCGGGTCGGGCTGCTCTACAGTGTGGCGCGGGTGTTGGCCAAACACAAGATCAACCTGCAACTGGCCAAAATCACCACGCTCGGCGAGCGGGTCGAAGACACCTTCCTGATTCAGGGCGCGGCGCTGCAACACACCCGCGACCAGATCGAGATCGAGACCGAGCTGCTCGACGCACTGGCCTGATTTTTTCATCAGGTTTCCTCAGCGAAAGCGCCCGCGCGGGCCTCTGGTGTCAGTTTCTGGCTAGACCAAAGCCGTGGCTTCAAACGTGCCTGCGCAAGTCTGAGCGGTCGCAGCAGGCCCAGCCTCTGGCATGGCTGTGCCCTGCACAGCCGCCGCACGCAGCTTGCGGCGGCGGTGCAAAAGGCTCTTGAACCTAAGCCGGACGAGCCGGAATCGATGAGCCTTCGTCGCGAGGGCGCGACTCCTACACAAACAGTCGGCGCCCATTTGAATTTGTAGGAGTCGCGCCCTCGCGGCGAATGACTTTGCATGCCGCCCTGGCGGGCGAAGGATGAGCAACGCGCCCAGGCGCGCCGCCGGTGCGTCAAACCGGTGCGTCGCACTGTCGCTCAGCGGGTGAAAGCCATCGAAGTCATTTGCTGCCAGTCATTTCACTGACTGGCTGCAGACTTTGAGAAGTTGGGCCAGCGCTCCAGGTTTAAACATTTTGGGGCTGTAGCCCTTGCCAGATATGCGCTAGCAGCTACATATTTTATAGCTATTGTGACTACAGCAAAGTCCCCGTTGGGCCGACCGCGCCACGACCCAAACCCGCTGCCCGCTTGCCGACCCCATCAAACGCCCTGAAGTCGGCCGCGTTTTTTACACTCTTTTTACAGCCGCCTGGCAAAACTCAACCCCGTTTTTATACAGCGCTGAGCACACTTCTCTCATCTCAATGACAAAGGAGTGAACATGGATCTGGTCTATCTCGGCGTTGCCGCCGCCCTGTGGGGCTTGATGGTATTGCTGGTACGAGGCTTCGTGCGGCTGGAGCAGGCCAAAGGGGAGCGGACATGATCAGCCTGGGCGTTCTTTACGGTTTTGCTGGTACATGCGCCCTGGCCTTGCTGGTCTATCTGGTCTATGCGCTGCTGCGCGCCGAGGAGTTCTGATGAGCACATCGTCATGGGGCTTGCTGGCCCTTTTTCTGACCACCTTGCTGCTGGGTGCCTGGCCGCTTGGCCGGTGGCTGGCCAACTTGAGCTCTGGCCATCTGCCCGCCTGGCTGCTGCGCGCCGAGGCCCCGCTGTACCGGCTGGCGGGCACAACGGCTGGCGAACCGATGCACTGGTCGCACTATGCGCTGGCACTGCTGGCCTTTAACGCCATTGGCGTATTGGCGGTTTATGCCCTGCAGCGGCTGCAAATCTGGCTGCCACTCAATCCGGCTGGCATGGCTGGTATCTCGCCTGACTCGGCTTTCAACACCGCCGTCAGCTTTGTCACCAACACCAACTGGCAGGGCTATGCGGGTGAGTCAACCATGAGTTACCTGACTCAAATGCTGGCGCTGGCGGTGCAGAACTTTTTCTCTGCTGCCACCGGCATTGCCGTGGCCTTTGCGCTAATGCGTGGCTTTGCCGCGCGTTCAACCAGTGTCATCGGCAACTTCTGGGTTGATGTGACGCGGATCACGGTATGGTTGCTATTGCCCCTGTCGCTGGTGTTTGCCGTCTTTTTGGCAGGCCAGGGCGTGATTCAAAACTTTGATGCCTACAAGGACGTGACGACGCTGGAGGTCACCCGCTTCCAGCAGCCCAAGCTTGGCCCTGATGGCCAGGTACTGAAAGACGACCAAGGTAATCCGGTCATGGAAGAAACCGGGACCGACAAACAGACCCTGGCGATGGGCCCGGTCGCCTCGCAAGAAGCCATCAAGATGATTGGCACCAACGGTGGCGGCTTTTTCAACGCCAACTCGGCCCACCCGTTTGAAAACCCCACGCCTTTAAGCAACCTATTGCAAATGCTGGCCATTTTCCTGATTCCGGCGGCCCTGTGCTTTGCCTTTGGACGCGAGGTTGGTGACCTGCGCCAGGGCTGGGCCGTGCTGGCGGCGATGACCGTGCTGTTTGTGCTGGCCGTCATGGTCATCACGCCTGCCGAGCAGGCTGGCAACCCGCTGATCGGGGCCCTTGGGGTGGACCAAAATGCCAGCAGTCTGCAAGCGGGCGGCAACATGGAGGGCAAGGAAGTCCGCTTTGGCATCACTGCATCGAGCCTGTTTGCCGTGATCACCACCGCTGCCTCCTGTGGCGCGGTCAATGCCATGCACGACTCCTTCACGCCGCTGGGCGGCATGGTGCCGATGGTGCTGATGCAGCTCGGCGAAGTGGTGTTTGGCGGGGTTGGCAGCGGCCTTTATGGCATGTTGATCTTTGCCATGCTGGCGGTGTTCATTGCCGGCTTGATGATCGGCCGCACGCCGGAGTACCTCGGCAAGAAGATCGAAGCACATGAAATGAAGCTGACCTCCATTGCCATTCTGGTAACCCCGCTGCTGGTGCTGGTTGGCAGCGCCATCGCCGTGCTGGCAGGTAGCGGCCAGGCTGGTGTGGCCAATCCCGGCGCCCATGGTTTTTCTGAAATTCTTTATGCCTTGAGTTCGGCTGCCAACAACAACGGCAGCGCCTTTGCCGGCCTGTCGGCCAACACCCCGTTTTACAACCTGCTGTTGGGGCTGGCGGTATGGCTGGGGCGCTTTGGCGTGATCGTGCCAGTGCTGGCCATTGCCGGTGCGCTGGCTGCCAAAAAGCGCCTGGCCGTCACCGGCGGCACCATGCCCACCCATGGCCCGCTGTTCGTCATGCTGCTGATGGGCACGGTACTGCTGGTCGGCCTGCTTAACTACGTGCCGGCCCTGGCGCTGGGGCCAATGGTTGAGCACCTGATGCTGTGGTCAGCCCGGTAAACCGTCAACATCAAATTAGCGAGTTCATCCCATGAAAAGCAAAACTACCCTGGCGCTGCTTGACCCGGCGCTGATTGGGCCTGCCGTGCGGGCGGCCTTTGCCAAACTGAGCCCGCAAGCCCAGTGGCGTAACCCGGTGATGTTTGTCGTCTATGTCGGCAGCATTCTGACCACCTTGCTGGGTCTGCAGGCACTGCAGGCCCGGGGCGAGGCACCGGCCGACTTCATCTTTGCCGTGGCCGTCTGGCTGTGGTTTACCGTGCTGTTTGCCAACTTTGCCGAAAGTCTGGCCGAAGGCCGGGCGCAAGCGCAGGCGCAATCATTGCGCAGTCTGAAAAAAAGCACCTGGGCCAAGAAGTTTCAGAGCCCCACGAACAAACTCTTTCATGGCAGCGCCTGGCTGCCCGAACAGGCCGAGTTCCTGCGCAAAGGCGATGTGCTGCTGGTCGAAGCGGGCGACATGATTGCACTCGATGGCGAGGTCATTGAAGGTGTCGCGTCGGTCAACGAAAGCGCCATTACCGGCGAATCTGCGCCAGTGGTGCGTGAATCGGGCGGTGATTTTTCTGCTGTCACCGGTGGCACCCAGGTGCTGTCAGACTGGCTGGTGGTGCGCGTCACGGTCAATCCGGGCGAGTCCTTTCTGGACCGCATGATCAGCATGGTTGAGGGTGCCAAACGCCAGAAAACCCCCAACGAGATCGCGCTGTCGATCTTGCTGGTGGCGCTGACCATCGTGTTTCTGGTGGTCACCGTCACGCTGCTGCCGTTCTCGCTGTTCAGTGTTCAGGCCGCCGGGGCCGGTACCGCCGTCAGCCTGACGGCACTGGTGGCGCTGCTGGTGTGCCTGATTCCGACCACCATCGGCGGCCTGTTGTCGGCGGTCGGGGTGGCCGGCATGAGCCGCATGATGCAGGCCAATGTGATTGCCACCTCGGGCCGCGCGG
>DAOSLL010000224.1:0-6349 GCA_035368905.1 Rhodoferax sp. | reverse complement strand
GCCCGGCTGGTTGTACAGTGGCCGTGGATCAGGCGGTGTAGCCTTCTTGCGTTTGACATCCCATGGCCGGAATTCCTTCTTCTGCCCGGGTGGGTCATAGCGGTACACGATTGCGATCAACTTGCCTTCGCCGTCGTGATACTCCCATTTGGCCGTTGCTGGGCCCAGTTCATCAATGGCGGGCTCAGCCTTGCGTTTGCGCGTCGCCTCTGGTGGTGCCTTGCCTACCATTTGCGCTGCAAAGTTCAGCACCTTGGCAAAGTCGGAATGGACATTGAGCGCCAAGTGGCCGGAAATCAGGTCGAAGATGTCTCCACCCTGACCAGTTGCACGATCTGTCCAGAGACCGGCCTTATCGCCGGTGACCACAATCTCCAGACTGTCGCCCGGGCTGCCCAAGATGTCGCCGACCAGGAACTTGCCCCGCTTGACCTTGCCAGCGGGAAACATGTCCTTCAGCACCGACTCAAGCCGCAGCAGCAAGCTGGCGCGAATTTCTTCGCGGTTGCCATCGCTGGACGGTGATGGTGCCGGTGTCACATCGTTAAAGTCCATCATGGCTGGCACCCTCCGACTCTTGGGGCTCGGCGTCGGAATCGCCAGCGGCGCTGCTGTTGGCAGCCCAGGTGCTCAGTTCATTCATACGAAAACGAACCAAACCACCCAGCAGGTAGTGCGGAATGCGGTGTTTGGCGCGCATCTTGGGGTCGCCAAACCAGTACAGGGGCAGACGCAGCGCGCACGCGGCCTGCTTGGCATCGATCATGGGCTCGGCATCCATTTGGAATTCTTGTTTTGGTGTGTTCATGGGGTTGTCCTCCAGCAGCGGTCTTGCCACGCGCAAAACTTGCATTCAAAGTGGGTGGCATCAAGGTAGGCGCGAGGTAGCAACTCACCTGCTTCGGTGGCGGCAATCACCTTCACACCCCGGTCAGACATGCGCTGGGCCAGCGCCGCATCGAACGGCACCAACTCGGCGTAGATGTCCATCGTGTCGGCGTTGACCGCAGTGAAGATGGCCGGGGTTTCATGCAACTCCAAGTAGGCCTGGTAGATGGCCACTTGCGCCGCGTAGACCGGCTTCGAGACTGCTAGCTTGTTTTTCTCCAGGTCGCGCCAGGATTTGGAACCTAGACACTTGTTTTCCCAAAGCGCCGGATAGGCAAACCCTTCGGGCCCGCCGACAAAGACACCATCGATGTGCCCCTGCAAGCGACCATCAGCCGTTGAAAACCCAAACTGCTCGCCATTGGGTTTGTGCGTGCGCAAATCGAAACCGGCGGCACGCAGCCACGCGACCATGCTGTCTTCGTTGACGTGGCCACGCTCAAAAATGCGCAGAATCCGCCCCAGCGTCTCCCGCCCCGGGTCCACTGGCGCTTGGGCGTACTCGTATTGCAGTGCGCGCTCGCACGACACGCCCAGACGGGATGCTCCCAGATACTGGCGGGATTTCTCCTTGGAACGGGTCCTTTGCAGACCCAGATCGATCAGGGTGCTGATCTGACCACTGACGCTCGATGATGAGTTGAAGTCCATCATTTGGCATCCTCCCAGGGCAGGTCGTTTTCCATGTCGGCAAACGGATTGGCGACCAAATTCGCCATGGGATCCGGAACCTCTGGCAGACCACGCACCGGTGGGTACTTGGACTTCTCGTGGTGCTCCACCATGGCCTGCGTAAAACAGGTCACGATGGCGTCGATCACCGCCAAGGCTTCAGATTCAGAGTAATCACCCAGTGGCTTTTTGAACCCAATGGCTCCGGCTGCGTCGCCGAAGGCATGCAGGCACTTGACCATGGCGTTTTGCTCAACTTCAGAGAGATTGACCATGGCGACCCCTTTGGCATTGACGACGTCGTCTTTCAAACGAACCCAGTTGCCATACATGGCGTGAAACGCTTTTTGACAGCGTTCGGAACAAAAGACCCAGTCCAGCGGATACCGCTGGGCCTGTCCTGTGCGATGCCGGTTGTCGGTATGACCATACCCCCGGGCTTGACGTGAGCAGACCCAGCATTTCATCGCCTGCCTTTCTTCTTGCAATTGACAAGACGTTCACTGACCGGGCGACGACCCTCGGTATAACCGTCGCAGTCAACAAAGAAGCGGGTTTTGGCATGGTTGCAGCGGCACTGCTTGATCATCTGGTGCTGGTAGGCACGGGTGCAATCAGTGCAGTAGTCGCTGTCACCAGCGCGGGTCTTGATGGCGTAGGTGCGCCACTGTTGGTACTGCGACGCATCACTGAAGCAGCCCGGGTGGTAGGCCTGCGCCGTGGGTAAAGAGGCATTCATGGCTGGCGCTCCTTACTGAGCCCATGCGGGTTTGCCGGAGACAGGCGCGCGCTGCGGTGCTGGCGCTGCCGCTGCGTTGGTCTGCACTGGTGCTGAATATGGAGCGGCACTACCTGACACATACGCGTTGACGGTCAACTTGGAGGGCACACCCATGGTGCGTGCGTAGTCCGGGTGGTCGGGCTCCACGGCCATCTTGACCACGTTGCGGTCGTCACCCCGGTCATCCTTTTCGATGTCCACGCGCACCACAAACTCAAGGCCATCAAGGTCAACAAAGCCTTGGATGCGCCGTGCGGCGACGGCTTGGGGGCCGTTGTCCTGCGGCAGGAAGTTTCTGGCACTGTTCAGTGCGGCGCGCACGAAGGTTCTGCCCATCTGCGTCCAGGTTGGACCCTTGGGCGAGTACAAGCCAATGTTCGACCACATCTTGCGCTTGGCGTATTCCCCACCGGTGATGACAAACTCGGCTGCCAGATAAACCGCCCCCGTTTTGGAAGACTGGGTGGGGTATCCGTCCGACCAGCCCTGACTTGCGTCATAGTGGCCACCGGGTTTGAGAGTCATCAGCACCGGCACGAGCACACCCTTGGGAATCAGGTTGAACCCCGACTGTTGGGCTTCGGCATCGTTGAAGTCAGACCACGCGTTGGCTGTCATGTTGTTGTCGTTCATTTGAATTACTCCTTGGAATCAGTGGGGGTTGGGGCTTGTGGGTGCTGTGCAGGTGTGCCGGTGCCAGCGCACTTGGCGATAAGCGCACCCAGGTCGGGCGGCTCCAGCAGGTCAAGACGACCGCTGCGGTCTTTGGCCGGATAGCTGTAGGGGTTGATGGTCTGGGTGACAAATGCCCGGTATGAGCTGCCATCTTCGGCCTTGATTTCTGCCAGCGTCACCACCTCATCGACGATTCCCGGCAGTTGCAGTGCAGTGGCACTGCCTTCAATTTGCGGCACGAACACCTTGCGACCAAAGTCATCGGTTTTGCTGTCCAGGATGGCCACAAACACGACGTTCTTGCCCCGGGCATGTTGCAAGTGGGTGAGCGCCGTGATCATTTCCTGGCCCAAAAGACCATAAGCACCGCGTGAGTCGGGCTTGCCAGTGCGATCTGAAACTGCTGCAGGCTGGCTCTTGGCCCAGTTAAAGCACAGCCGCGAGAGTGCCGTGATGGAGTCGCAGAAGTAGGTCTGATACTTGTCAAGACTGGCCGGGTCGCCATAAACCGAGCAGACATGATCGAAGTGCGCCTGCGAAAAAGGTGATTGCTCGGGCAGCGCCGGGTTGGGTCCAGCCAGATAGACCACCAGATCCCTGAACTCTGGCCAGGTGCGCGGCCGCAGACAATCACCATTCCAATCAGAGACCGACAGGTCACCCGCCTCCAAATCAATGAACAAGGTGGAATGGGTATCGAGGGATTTCAGCTGGGTCGTTTTACCGATGCCACTCACACCCAGAATGACGATCTTGACACCACGGCGCTGGGCGCGACGCTGATCAGCAGTGATGATGGGAAGCGCCATTTAAGCCACCTCTTTCATCTGATCGATCACCGCCGGATTCCAGAGAATCTGGTAACCCGAGTGGCCATTGCGCGAGTACGGCAAGGCCTCGCCCCACGCCTGACCTGCTTCGGTCAACTCCCATTCGTCACGGTCATTGCGCAGTTGCAAGCCCATTGCAGCCAGACGGGCATTGACGCTGCGGGCAGCCAATCCCATTTGCTGGCCCAGCTTGGTCGGGTTCATGGCTGCCATTGGCTCGTCATTCGCAGGCAGCGCACGACGCATGGTTTCCATGGAAAGGCCGGTGTTCTCAAAGATGCAGGTCAAGGTGGCAGCCATGGCGATGCCATGCTTGACACCGGGAACCCTGGCCACCGCTTCTCCGATTAACAGCAGTGATGACACCCGATCCTGGGTTGGCGATGGCAATGCTGCCACCGACGTGGTTGACGTGTATGAGCCAGTCTTGCGAATGGATGGCAGAACTTCATGGGTGATCCAGCGCTTGAACCGCTTGGCCTCGGGCTTGCGGCTACCCAACACCAGGTTGTAGAGGCCGGACTCATTGACCACCGACATCTCTTGCTGGCCACCAGGGGTCGGAATTGAATTCCGGCCCTTTTCGTCATCATCCAAACGGGCAATGGCTTTGTGGGTTTCTGGCAGTTCAAGTGCTGCGCATACGTCGGCGGCGACAAACCAGGGCTGCCCAGCAGCATCCAGGTTGACGCGCAGGGCATGACTTTCAAATTCAAATGGGATGATTTGGGACATGATCAGGACTCCAGTGGGTCAAGAGAAAGGGTGAAAGTTGGTTTGCCCGGCTCAACCGTGCGGGCAGTGGAAAACTGCTGCTGCAACGCCGGTGGCCAGTTCGTGTAGCGAGATTCGGAAACCGACAACTTGATGTCGATGTAGCTCTTGACTTGCTCGCCAGATGCCACGACGCGCTCAGCGATCTCGCCCAGTTGCTTCTGGTCCCAGGTGATCTTTTTGGGAAGCTCAAACTTGATGCGTAAGGATCCGTCGTTGATGTGGGCGGTGCCAAAATCACGGCCGGATTCCAGCAACGCGGCTTTGGCCTGTTCTTCGTAGCACTGCTTCAAGGCGGCATCGAACTTGGTACGGGCCTGTTTGAGCCAGGCAATGGCTTTGTCCAGATTGACATCCACTTCAAGTTTTTGAGCGGGTGTCAGCTGGGCCAGTTGGCTCACGGACATCTCAGCAATGTCGGAGGGGAAAAGGGTAAGGTCAGACATGACTTTCCCTCCTTATTGATACACAGCGCTAGAAGTCGAGTGGCGTGAAACGCGCCGCTCATAAGCTTCGATCTGGTGAATCAAATAAGTGACTCTTGAGCCCAACTTGAGGTGTATGGGTCCGAGTTTTTCTTGCCGCCAACGGCGCAGCGTTTTGACGGAGAGGCCCCACCGAGCGGCGAGTTCGTTTTCGTCGAGTGCCAGACGGACAGCACTGTTTGGTGGGGACCGGAAGGCATTCCGGTTGGGTTGAACAGAAGAGACTTGGCGTTGCATTTGGAGCACTCCTTTAGTTGGGGTGCCCCTATTTCCGCGCAGATCAGACTTCGATATCTCGCAGTCTTTACACAGAAATCACGTTGAAATTACAACGACTGAATCCTTACGCTGATTGCGCTTCAACGCTTGTAGATTCAGAAACTTGCCGGTAATCAGTCAATCCGATGTTGAGCTCCCATAGTCGTGATTTACTGTTGCCGTCAGCGCCTCGAATATAGGTAGCCCATTCGGGTGCACCCCTGAAAAACTCGTTCATTGAACGAATTGACTTTCCAGCAGCATCCTCAAGCTGGCGTTTGGTGCATTTGCGCTTTTGGCTCGACGATGCGTTCACCAGCACTTCCACTACATCGACCCATTCTTTAGTTGTCAGCGACCAGGGCTCCGGCCAAGGTCCAATGAGCAATGCATTCCGCGCGTCTTCCTTGATGAGCGTTGGCGTATCAGTAGTTACAGCCGCAGCCTGCCTGCGACGTATCTCACCCTCGACCCGGCTCAAATCAATACAGACCTGACCTTCCACCTCTTGCGCCAAGGTTTCCAAAGACACGACGATGCCTGGTCCAAGGAATCGGCGAGGCGATCCCGTCGTGGTTGCAAGGACGATAGTCAATCCAAGATTGGATTGACGAAGTTGCAAGTCCAGCTTGTCGGCATGCTTGGGCTCCCAGATGCGCGAAACCAGCGCGACTGGCAGGCGCTGATCGCCCATGCGATAGTTGCCTAGCAAATATGGCTCTTGATCGTCGACAGTCAGGGGAATGTCGACAAGGTGCAATTTGAGCAGTTGATCAAGCCGCTCGCGCAGATAAGATTTGTCAACCGTATAACGGCACAAATCGCCATCTGAAAGCTCATATTTTTCACCTGTGAGTTCGTCCACCGCCCAGGTGTTGGTGCTGTTGGAATTCACCTTCAGGCGTCGAAAGCCACACTGCCCATCCTCATCCTCAATGGGCACGGTGATGAATTCACCGAGAGATTTTTTCTTGAGCAGCCCCTTG
>DAOSLL010000223.1:0-6377 GCA_035368905.1 Rhodoferax sp. | reverse complement strand
CTACGGCACCCGGTGGGGGTGGCGGCGCAACGTCCAGGAAGTCGCTGTCGTCGTCGGTTGGCGGGTCGGCAAGGTTTGACCGGTCAGGTGCTGCTGCCGGGCTGCGCCGCCGCCTCACCAACATGACCACTGCCGCTGCCACCACCAGGCAGATCAGCAGCGGAATCAGGAACAACTGTAGCGCATTCATGACATTCGAAAGCATGGGGCGGCCCTTCGTGAGTGTTGCTTGGGGTGGAGCTGGCATTGTCGGCAACTTTGCCGAGGCGATTGGGGTCAGTTCACGAAAAAAGGCGGACGCTGTTGCTTTCGATCATGCAACTCCTTTTCTAAATCCTGCGTGTCTTGGCACCCAGCCGCAGATCAAGGCCGAGCGCCACGCCGACCAAGCACTGCAACTGCGGCGAGCCGGTTCGCCAGATCCGCTGCGATCTCAGCATAGCCAGCCGCGAGATGGTCGACTTGAAGCTCAAAACGCTATCTTAATTATAGCTATTCACGCATGCAGGACGGGGGCTAGAGGCTGATTGGGCATAAATTACGCAACAAATCACCTGCCGTTGATGCGGTTGGCTGCAGGGTATCAGCCGTGCCATCGCGCCGATGCGCCCCAGCATTGTGTCAAATTGGCCTGTAGCCCCCGTCCTGTATGCGTAGCCTGCTATTGTTTTCAGGCCATTCGGGCGGCATGCTTGTCATCACCACGCCTTTCCCACAATTGACCATGTCTTTGGATTGCCAGATCCATCCGACAGGTTGCTGATTCGCCTTGCCGTGATGTAGCACTGTCTGCGTTCTCGCGCCGCAGACAATGCAAACGCAAGGCCAGGCGAGATAGCAACGACATGGATGATTCAGTCGCTTTCGGCCTGGTATCAGCGCAGGCTCATGCCCGTGAGTTCTGCCGACAGATTGACCCAAGGCACGTCAAAGCCAGGTGTGGCGCGCTGGGGCGGCGTGACATGGCTGCGCAAGGCCCAATGGGTGCCAGCCGTTACGCTGTCAACAATCGGCACATTCACAAAGGGTTGTATGCCGGCTGCCATGCCGGCCAGCCCGGCACCGCCCAAAATCACGGTTTGCACGCCGAGCTGACGCACCGCGTCCAGGCAAGCCTGGGTCAGCAGCCGACGTGCAGCAATCGGGTCAGCCGCCAACTGCGCACCCGTTGGTGCCACGGTGTGAATGCCAGCCAGCCCGCTGGCATGGCCCAGCGACTGGGCCAGCCGCTGCAGAATGGGTGCCCAGCGCTCACCACCGGTGACGATGGCAAACCGGCCATGGCGCGCAGCTTCAATGAACGCAGCCTCAGCCAAGCCGGTCACGGGCGTCGGGCTGCTCTCACGCAGGGCCATCAGCCCGGGGTCTCCAAAACAGCCGATCAGCACCGCATCAGGCGGCTGTGCGGCTTGCGCCAGTGCTGCGGCCCAGGCATCCAGCGTGGCATGACCAGCCACCGCATAGCTGGCTTCATCGGCAATATAGGGTGCGCCAAAACGGGCCGTCACTGCAGTCACCACCACGTGTGAACCGGCGGCTTGCTGCACGTGCTGGCGCAGCAGCGCGGTCACGCCGGGCGACGTGTTGGGGTTGATGACCAGCAACTGGCGCATGCTGCCTAGGCGTCCGGTTGACCAAACCGCTTGCATGACATCGCGCTTTTTTTGGCCTGGCGTTGTTCGTCCTGGCACAGGCTGCGGCCATGTCGCCTCGTCTGGTCTGGCCAGACTGAATAATCCATCGGCTTCATCGTGTCGTCATTTGTGATGAAACGAACGACTAGGAGGCCGTGCCAAACAGGGCGTGCAGGTCTGGCAGGTCCACTTGCGTCACGTCAAACCGAAGCTGCGCCTGCAGCCGCGCCAAGTGCGCTCGCATGCGCCGCGCTGCTTCAAGCGGGTCACGCAGCCGGATCGCATCCAGCAGCGCACGATGTTCATCACATCCGCAAGACGTGGCATCGGTGCGCTCAAATTCATGGGCCGCGCTGTAAGTCATCAGGATCAGCGTGGTTCGCGAAGTCATCTCGCGCAGGATGCGCGCCAGCGTCAGGTGATTGGCCCCTTCGGCAATCAATGTGTGGAATTGTCCTGACAGGCGAATGGCCCGCCGCATGTGGCCCGCCTTGCGCGCAGCCTCCTCGTCGTCAATACAGGTTTTCAGGTTGTTCATGTCGGTCTCAGTGGCCCGGGCGATGAACAGTTCAACCAATGACGGCTCAATCAGGCTGCGCACCTGAAACACCTCACGCGCCTCCTGCTCGGTGGGCTGGGCAATCGTGGCACCCCGGTTGGGCGTGAGCGTGACCACCTGCTCGTTGGCCAGGCGCACCAGCACCGGGCGAATTCGGGTGCGCGACACACCAAAGGCGCTGGCCAGCTTGTCCTCGACCAGCTTGGTGCCCGGCGGCAGGCGATGGTCCAGGATGGCCGAGATCACCCGCTCGTACATGTCCCCATCCGTCAGCGGGGGGGCCGCTGCTGTCTCACTCATTGTTTTCCTTGTTGTTGCCGTTTGCTCAACCAGCGGGCCAGACCGATGGCCAGCACCATAACCCCCAATGATATGACCGTGGTCACCGTGCCCAAGGCATAAATGGACGGTGTGGTTACGGTGGTGGTCAGGCCTTGTAACTCAAGCGGCAAAGTGTTGACATCGCCAATTGCCTGCGAGGTGCGGGCGATTTCGTCCCAGCTCAAGGTAAAACCAAACATGCCAATGCCAACCACCGAGGGCGCGATCAGCGGCAACACCACATGCCGCAAGGCCTGCCAGGGTGTGGCACCCAGGTCCCGTGCAGCTTCCTCAAAGGCCGGGTTAAAGCGGTTGAACACCGCAAACATGATCAAAAGCCCAAACGGCAGCGTCCAGGTCAGGTGGGCCCCAAGGGCCGAGGTGTATAACCCAAGCGAGGTGCCATAACTCTCTGATGTGCTCGTCATGCCCAGGAACTCCAGCGCCCACTTCAGGCCAGTGTCGAGCAGCCTGAATTCCAGCCCGATACCCAGCGACACAATGATCGACGGCATGATCAGGCTGGCCACCACCACATAAAACAGGGCATTGCCACCGGCGAGCTTCTTGCGAAACGCCAAGCCAGCCAGCACCGAAAACAGCACGGTCAACAGCATCACCGCCAGCCCCAGGCCGAGCGAGCGCTTGAGCGCCGCGCCAATGTCCACCACGCCCAGGCCTTCGGCCAGCTTGCCAAACCAGTGCAGCGACAGGCCCCGCAGGGGAAAGGTCAGCCCGCCCTCTGGCCCCTGAAAGCTCAGCACCACAATGACCAGCATCGGGCCATACAAAAACAGCACGAACGCCGCAAAAAACAGGGCCAGAAACCAGAAGCCAGCGCTGCGCTTGTCGTTGCTCATTCACAGCTCCTTACGAATGTCAACCAGGCGCGTCAGTGCCCAGATGATCATCAGCACCAGCAGCAGCAAGATCACCGCATTGGCCGCCGCCAGCGGAAACTGCAAATAAGACGTTTGCACCTGGATGATCTTGCCGACCGAAGCAATCTGCTGGCCACCCATGACACCAATCGTGACAAAGTCGCCCATCACAATCGTGATGACAAAGATCGAGCCAATGATGATGCCGGTGCGGCACAACGGCACGATCACATGCCACAGCGTTTGCCAGGCGCTGGCACCACTGTCATTGGCCGCCTCAATCAGGCTGCGGTCAATGCGCATCATGCTGTTGAAAATCGGCACGATCATGAACATGGTGTACAGGTGCACAAAGGCCAGCACCACTGAAAAATCAGAAAACAGCAGCCATTCAATGGGCGTGTCGATCAGACCAGCGCCCACCAGGCTTTGGTTCACCAACCCGTTGCGACCCAGGAGCGGCACCCAGGAAATCATGCGGATCACATTGCTGGTCCAAAACGGAATCGTGCACAGCACAAACAGCAGCGTTTGCACATTGCTGGAGCGCACATGAAACGCTAAAAAGTAGGACACGATAAAACCAATCAGCAGCGTGATCAGCCAGACCAGGAAACTGAACTTGAAGGTGGACAAATAGGTCTTGAAGGTGACGCACATCTCGTCAGTGTTGCTGCAACCCTCAAAGATCGCCAGATAGTGTTTGACGGTGAAGTCGGGCAGCAGTTCGTATTCATTGAAGTCCCAGAAACTAACCATGCCGATCAATCCCAAGGGAATCAGGAAGAACAGCACAAACACCAGCGTGAGCGGTGTCGCCTGCCACCACGCAGCAATGCCGCGACCGGTGACCGGTGCCGCTGCAGGTGGTGATGCCGCTCTGGTGTTCATTGGGGTTCTCTTGTGGGTTGACTGTCATTGCGAATCTGGCCAGCGGCAGGGACCAAGCACTGCCATGTTCCGCAGAATTGGGGACAGTGCCCCATTCGGTAGGATCAGCGCCTGACCATCAAGGCATGAACCGAATCGGGACCTGACCCCAAAACTGCTAAGCACCTGCTTCTATACTATAAATATAGTAGCTGTCAGCGCTTATTGCATAAGGGCTTGAGGCCAATTTCTCATCAAGCTGCGACAAACTCGTTCCATTTCTGGACCATGTAGTTGTTCTCATCCATCACCGCGTTCCAGCAGGCGATGCCGCCCATGCGGGCCTCGTAGCTGCCGCCGTCGCGGGTCGCACCGGTTTTGGCCAGCACGTCGCCGTTGGGGCTCTTGATGTCTTGCGTGGCAGCCTTGCCTTCCATCCAGTAGGCCCACTCGTAGGCTTCCATCTTCGACTTGGCGGTCTCCAGCACGGCGCTGTAATAGCCTTGGCGGTTCAGGTAAGCACCAGCCCAGCCGTCCAGGAACCAGTTGATGAATTCGTAGGCACCATCGAGTTTGCGACCCGACAAGGTGGTGGGCAGCCCAAAACCGGCAGCCCAGGCGCGGTAGCCTTCTTTCAGGGGCTGAAAATTGCAGGCAATTCCTTTGGTGCGCACAGCGGTCACGGCTGGGCTCCACATCGACTGGATCACCACTTCGCCTGATGCCATCAGGTTGACAGACTCGTTGAAGTCTTTCCACAAGCTGCGGAACTGGCCGGCTTTTTTGGCTTCGATCAAGGTCTTGATGGTCAGGTCAATTTCCTTCTTGGTCATGTTGCCCTTGTCGGGGTACTTGTACAGGCCCATCGCTTCGACCACCATGGCGGCATCCATGATGCCGATGCTGGGAATGTTCAAAATGGCGGCCTTGCCCTTGAACTCAGGATTGAGCAACTCAGCCCAGGAATTGATCGGGCGTTTGATCAGGTCAGGGCGGATGCCCAGCGTGTCGGCGTTGTAGACGGTCGGAATCAGGCTCATGAACTGGGTCGGGCTCTTGGCAAACACCTTGCTCTTTTCGCCTTCAAGGTAAATCACCTTCTTGGGTGCCGTGCCCTGGTCGCCGACGGCCTTGCCAGCCACCTGACCGGTGGTGAACAGGCTGGTGATCTTGTCGGCATTCTTGATTTTCTTGACATCGATGCCCTTGAGGTTGCCGGTGGGCACAATTTTCTTGAGCGAAAAGTACTCGGTGTCGATCAAGTCAAAGCTGTTCGGGGCGGTCACAGCGCGCTTGGTCACGTCGTCGGTGGTTACTGCCACGTACTGGATTTCGATGCCGGTGTCGGCCTTGAACTTCTCGCCTATCGCCTTGTCCTGGTTGACTGCAGTGCCCAGGTAGCGCAGCACAATTTTTTCCTGCGCATGAATTGCCGGGAACATGCCAGCGGCCAGAATGCCGGCCGTGCCCTTGAGCAGGCTGCGTCGCGGCACACCGGCACTGAGTGCGCCGCTGGCCACGCTGGTGGCTAAGTCGGTGATGGTTTTGGAAAGGTCTGACATGGCAATACTCCTGGTGGGCTGACAAAAATCTTCTTTCGAAGCAGTGGGGGTAACAGGTTGGGGCACAGTTATTGGCGCAACGGGTGCGCAGCCTGTGGCTGCCAGGTCAGATGCACGTTGTCGCCCAGGGCGTAGGGGCGGCTGGTAAACACAGCTTCGGGGACCATCACCGACAGCTCGGCGGTGCTGCTGGCGGTCAGGTTTTCACCTGGGTTTTGCAGGCCAACCAGCACGTAGCTGCCTTGGTATTCGATGTCGGTGATGATGGCGCGCCGGTGGTTGCTGTCGGCCGCCAGCGCTGTCCCATCGGCGGCAAGCTGCATGTGGTCGGTGCGCACGCTGATTTTTCCGGCTGGCGTGTCGAGCACGTTGTGGCCGCCCATAAAGCGCGCCACAAACTCGCTCAACGGGCGGTTGTAGATGTCGTGCGGGCCACCCATCTGCTCGATCACGCCATGGTTCATCACCACCATGGTGTCGGCCAGCGCCATGGCTTCTTCCTGCGAGTGGGTGACGTGGACAAAAGTCAGGCCCAGCTCTTTTTGCCAGC
>DAOSLL010000222.1:0-6377 GCA_035368905.1 Rhodoferax sp. | reverse complement strand
ACTGCCAGCCGCCAGCAAACGCCAATGTCACCGTGGTTGTCGATCACGTGGCAAAAAATGTCCCAATGCAGGCAGGGGTTCAAGTGCATGGCCGGGATTGTCCACAATGTGCCCACCCCACAATAGCGCCCTATGCCTGATCTGCCTGAAACCCCTTTGATTGCGTCGGTCACGCCACCGGCGCCGCCTGCACCGGCGAGCGCACTGCCCGCTGCCATGCCTGCGTCGGTGGCCGACGCACCCGCCGGACATCCGGCGCAGTTGCTTAGCGACGTGGCGAGTCTGCCCGGCTTGCCGGGTGTCTATCGCTACTTTGACGCGCAGGGCCAGGTTTTGTATGTCGGCAAGGCCAATAGCCTGAAGAAGCGGGTGTCGAGCTACTTTCAGAAGAACCACGGCGGCACCCGCATTGGTCACATGGTCAGCAAAATCGTGCGGCTGGAAACCACCGTGGTGCGCTCCGAGGCCGAAGCCTTGCTGCTGGAAAACAACCTGATCAAGACGCTCAACCCCAAGTACAACATCTTGTTTCGGGACGACAAAAGCTACCCTTACCTCAAAATCAGCGCGCCCGGTCCGGCCGTCGTTGCCGACAAACCGGCCGGCGACCAGTTTCCCAGGGTGTCTTATTACCGGGGTGCGGTTGAAAAAAAACACCACTATTTCGGCCCCTATCCCAGCGCCTGGGCCGTCAAGGAAGCGATTTTGCTGATGCAAAAGGTGTTTCGGCTGCGCACCTGCGAAGACCCGGTGTTCAACAACCGCACCCGGCCGTGCCTGCTGTACCAGATCAAGCGCTGCTCTGGCCCCTGCGTCGGGCACATCACACCGGCCGCCTATGCACAGCAACTGCAAGATGCCGAGCGTTTTTTGCATGGCGATGCCCAGCAGGTGATGCAGGCACTGGAAGCCCGCATGATGGCGCATGCCGAGCGGCTCGAATTTGAGCAGGCCGCAGAACTTCGCAACCAGGTTGCGGCCCTGTCCAATGTGTTGCACCAGCAGTCGGTGGACAACGTGGCCGACCGCGATGTCGATATTCTGGCGGTCAAGGTGTCGGGCGGGCGCGCCTGTGTCAACCTGGCGATGGTGCGCGGTGGCCGCCACCTGGGCGACCGGCCTTATTTTCCGGTGCAGGTGCAAGATGCGGCGGGGCTCGATATCGATGAAGACAGTGCCAGCGACGAGTTGGCCCTTGCGTTGCCGCTTGAGGCGCTGGCAGGCTTGCCGCTAGTCAACAAGGGCATGGCGCGTTCGGTTGAGTCGCAGGTGCTCGACGCTTTTGTGGCACAACACTACTTGCAGGTACCGGTGCCATCCTTGCTGGTGGTAAGTGCCCCGGTCGACAAGAACTTGCTGCAACTGTTGAGCGTGCAGACCGGCAGCAAGCTCAGCGCGGTGCACCAGCCGCGTGAGCAACGCCGGGTCTGGCTCGAAATGGCGCAAACCAACGCCAGTTTGCAGTTGGCACGGCTGCTGGCAGAAGAAGGCTCGCAACAGGCCAGAACCCGCGCCCTGTCCGAAGCGCTGGATTTGTTGCCCGACTCGCTTGACGAGCTGCGTATCGAGTGCTTTGACATTTCGCACACCGCTGGCGAATCCACCCAGGCCTCGTGCGTGGTGTTTCAGCACCACAAAATGCAAAACGCCCAGTACCGGCGCTACAAGATCAACGACATCACGCCGGGTGACGACTATGCCGCCATGCGCCAGGTGCTGCTGCGGCGCTATGGCAAGTTGTCCGAAGCCCTGGCGCAGGCCAGGCAGTCGGGTGAAACACCGGCAGGCACCGGGCAAATGCCCGATCTGGTGCTGGTCGATGGCGGACGCGGGCAGGTGTCGATGGCGCGCGAGGTGTTTGAACAGCTCGGGCTGGACCTGGCGCTGATCGTCGGTGTGGAGAAGGGCGAAGGCCGACGCATTGGGCTGGAAGAATTGGTGTTTGCCGATGGCCGCGACAAGGTCTATTTGGGCAAGGATTCGGCAGCGCTGATGCTGGTGGCGCAAATTCGCGACGAAGCGCACCGCTTTGCCATCACCGGCATGCGTGCGGCGCGTGCCAGGGTGCGCATGGACGGCGGTCGCCTCGAAGAGATTGCAGGCATTGGCCCGAAGCGGCGTGCCCGCCTGTTGCAGCGCTTTGGCGGGGTGCGTGGGGTGGCTGGTGCCTCAGCCGATGACATCGCGTCGGTCGAAGGCATCTCAAGGGAACTGGCCGAGGAGATTTACCGGGCGTTGCACTGACAGTACCCGCACCGGTACCGGGTGCGTGCCACAATTGCGCCATGTTTTGGACCATCCCGACGATCATGACCTGGACTCGCATTGTGGCGATTCCACTGATCGTGGGCGTGTTTTACCTGCCAATTTATCTGCCCATTTCGCCCACCGCCTGCAACCAGATTGCCACCGTCATGTTTGTGCTGTTTGCTGCGACCGACTGGCTCGACGGCTATCTGGCGCGCAAGCTCAACCAGATGTCTGCCTTTGGCGCGTTTCTGGACCCGGTGGCAGACAAGTTTCTGGTCTGCGCCTGCGTGCTGGTGCTGGTGCACTTGCAACGGGCCGATGTGTTCGTCGGGCTGATCATCATTGGTCGCGAAATTGCCATTTCGGCGCTGCGCGAATGGATGGCCCAAATTGGTGCCTCCGGCAGTGTGGCGGTGCACATGATTGGCAAACTCAAAACCACGGCGCAAATGGTGGCGATACCTTTTCTGCTGTTTGACGGCATGCTGCTGGGCGTGATCGACACCCATCAGTGGGGTGTCTGGCTGATCTGGATCTCGGCGGTGATGACAGTCTGGTCGATGGTTTATTACCTGAAAAAAGCCCTGCCGGAAATCCGCTCCAGGGTGAAGTAATCGGTCGCTCGCCAGCGGCAGAATTCCAGCCGCCTTTGACTTCCAGCAATAAAGTTTGCCTAATCTGGCTGATCGGCCGCGTGAATCGGCTTAGAATCTCGGCTCGCAGTCGTGAACCTCCCTGCAGATTGGTCGTTGTTTTGGGATGTACCGTGGCGTACATACAGGTTGGGAAGTCTGTGGGTACTCAGTAGTGTTCCATTCCTGTTTGAGGCTTGCCGTGAATAAAACCGAACTTATTGATCACATTGCCGATACGGCCGATATCTCCAAAGCAGCAGCAGCACGCGCACTTGAGGCAACCATCTCGGCTGTTCAGACGACACTGAAAAAAGGCGGCTCGGTTTCATTGGTGGGGTTTGGCACTTTTGCGGTTGGCAAGCGTGCAGCCCGTGTCGGTCGCAATCCGCGCACCGGTGCATCGATTAAAATCAAGGCAGCCAAGGTTCCCAAATTCCGTCCCGGCAAGGCTTTGAAAGATGCCTTGAATTGATTTCTGTTTATCGGTGGGGTGATTAGCTCAGTTGGTAGAGCGGCGCCCTTACAAGGCGTAGGTCGGCGGTTCGAGCCCGTCATCACCCACCACAATCCACAAAGGCGAACGAACAGTTCGCCTTTTTTGTTGCCCTAGAGGAGATTTTGCGCATGTTTGATTTCGTTCGGAAACACACCAAGATCATGATGACGTTGATGTTTTTGTTGATCATTCCATCATTCGTTTTGTTTGGCATTGATGGCTACAACAAGATGGGCAACTCCGACGTGGCTGTAGCTCGGGTCGGCGGCATCGACATCACCCAGGCCCAATGGGACCAGGCGCACAAGGTGGAAGCCGATCGGATGCGCGAATCCAGGCCCAATCTGGATCCGAAGCTGCTCGACTCACCAGAGGCCCGTTATGCCACGCTGGAACGCCTGGTGCGTGACCAGGTGCTGGAGCTGGCTGCCACAAAGTCCGCCCTGGTGACCAGTGACACGCGACTGGCACGCTATCTGCAAGAGGCACCGGCGATAGCATCGCTGCGCAAGGCTGATGGCAAACTGGACATGGAGCGCTACCGGCAACTCGCCGCCAGCCAGGGTCTGACACCTGAAGGCTTTGAAAACAGTGTGCGCCGAGACCTTGCCAAGCAGCAAATTGTGCAGGGGGTCAACCTGACCGGCTTTGCCACGCCGGCAGTTGCCGACGTTGCCTTGAATGCCTTTTTTGAACGGCGTGAAGTTCAGGTGCTGAATTTTCTGCCGGCCAGCTATGCGGCCCAGGTCAATCCGACTGAGGCCGAGCTGGAGGCTTTTTATCAGGCCAATCCGGCGCTGTTCCAGGCACCTGAGCAGGTGCAGATCGAATATGTGGTGCTTGATCTTGAAGCGGTCAAGAAGGGTATCCGGATTTCCGAGCCAGACCTCAAGTCTTACTATGACCAGAATGTGGCGCGTCTGAGCGGCAACGAAGAGCGCCGGGCCAGCCATATTCTGATCAGCGTGCCCAAGGATGCCCCGGCAGCCGAGCGGGAAAAGGCCAAAGCCCGCGCTGACGATTTGCTGAAAAAGGCGCGACTGGCCCCGGACAGTTTTGCCGAATTGGCCAGGCAGAACTCGCAGGATGCAGGTTCTGCGGCCAAAGGCGGCGACCTCGAATTTTTCCAGCGTGGTGCCATGGTCAAACCGTTTGAAGATGCGGCTTTTGCCATGAAGGCAGGCGATATCAGCGATGTCGTGGCCTCTGATTTTGGCTACCACATCATCAGGCTCACCGACATCAAGACACCCAAGCAACGCAGCTTTGAAGAGTTGCGCCCGAGCATTGAAGGTGACCTCAAGACCCAGCAGGCACAGCGCAAATATGCCGAGATGGCCGAACTTTTTACCAATACGGTCTACGAACAGTCGGACAGCCTCAAACCGGTTGCCGACAAACTTCAGCTTGACATCATGACCGTCAGCAATTTGCTGCGCCACCCGGGACCCGATGCCAAAGGCGTGCTGGCCAGCGAAAAGTTGCTTTCAGCCGTTTTTTCCCCGGAGTCGATCGGGAAAAAGCACAATACCGAGGCGGTTGAAACCGCCGTCAACCAACTGGTGGCGGCGCGCGTGCTGAGCCACAGCCCGGCCCGTACACAAGCGCAAGACGAGGTGCGTCAACTGGTGCGTGAGCGGGTCGTTGCGGCGCGCGCCAATGCGCTTGCCAAAAAAGAAGGAAGCGAAAAGCTGGCGCTGTGGAAGGCCGACCCGACCAAGGCATCCTTGCCGGCCGCGCTTGTGGTCTCGCGCGACCAGTCGCAGGGTGTTGCTCCGCAGATCGTCAGTGCTGCGCTTCGGCTTGATGCAACATTGCTGCCAGCGTTTTTGGGTGTTGATATGGGGGCCACGGGTTACGCACTGGTGCGTGTCAACAAGCGGGTGGCAAGACCGGCTGCAGTGCAGGCCAACGCACAGCAAGAGCGCGAGCAGTATGCCCAGTGGTGGACCGCAGCGGAAGCGCAGGCCTACTACACCACATTGAAGGAACGTCTGAATGTGCAAATGCTGGTTTCAGCACCGGCCAAGAGCGTGCCGGTGTCAGCCAAGCCCGGCACACCGGCGCCCCCCGAACCAGCGGCAACGTCGGCTTCAAAGTAAGCCAAAGGCCACACCCGGCTTCTCCCTGGACGACACCGGAGTCAAAAACACAATGCCCAGCGGCGGCTTGTTATTCCAAAGATGGCAGGCGAGTGCAGTGCCAGCCGGACGGGACACCGGTTTTTGCCCATGAGCAAGACATTGCTGGCTGGCTACCGCCTGGCACGGCTCGGGGCGCATTTGGTCAGGGGTGTGGTCATCGTCGCATGGCACTTTCCAAACTTGTCAGCAGTGCAAAAATCTGAACGAATTCAGGCTTGGGCCCTTGCGCTGCTTGCGCAGGTAGCTATTAAATTTGAAGTAAATGGCACCCCCCCGGCAAGCGGCCCGATGTTGTTGGTGGCCAACCACATTTCCTGGCTGGATATCGCGATGCTGCTGGCGGCCGGTCACTGCCGTTTTGTCGCCAAGTCTGAAATTGCGCATTGGCCGCTGCTGGGCTTGCTGACCCGCGCCGCCGGCACACTGTTCATAGCCCGCGAGTCACGGCGTGACGCGTTTCGCGTGGTGCATCACATGGCCGAAGAGCTTCGCTCGGGGCAGGTACTGGCTATTTTCCCGGAAGGCACCACCAGCGACGGCCGGCACATGTTGCCGTTTCACGCCAACCTGTTTCAGTCGGCGATTTCTGCTCACGCACCAGTGCAGCCAGTGGCGTTGCGGTTTGTCGATGCGGCCACCGGCCAATTGAGCCTGGCACCGTGTTACATCGATGACGACAGTCTGCTGGGCTCGGTCTGGCGCACCTTGAAAGCACCTCCGCTGTGTGCCACCCTCACTTTTGGTGCGCCGCAAGGGTCAGAGGGGCGAGAACGGCGCGCCCTGGCCGGGGAAGTCCGCACGGCTATCGAGGGTCTGCTCAGGACCGGTTCAGGCAATCAAATCGCGCCACCC
>DAOSLL010000221.1:0-6387 GCA_035368905.1 Rhodoferax sp. | reverse complement strand
GATGGTGGCGAGGCTGTCAACGCCACCGTAGATGCCATGAAACAGATCGCCAAGAAGATTGGCATCATTGACGACATTGCAGCGCAAACCAACTTGCTGGCCCTGAACGCAGCGATTGAAGCCGCCCGTGCCGGTGAACATGGCAAGGGTTTTGCCGTGGTGGCCGCCGAAGTGCGCAAATTGGCAGAACGCAGCCAGGTGGCAGCGCAAGAGATTGGCGAAGTGGCTGGCAACAGCGTCGAACTGGCTGAGAAAGCTGGCCGCTTGTTGGCCGAGATCGTGCCCAACATCCGCAAGACCTCCGACCTGGTGCAGGAGATCACGGCAGCATCGACCGAGCAGTCCAGCGGTGTCGGGCAAATCAACTCGGCGGTGGGCCAGTTGAACCAGACCACCCAGCAAAACGCGTCAAGCTCCGAAGAGCTGGCTGCCACCTCGGAAGAAATGAGTGGTCAGGCCGAACAGTTGCAGCAAACCATGTCGTTCTTCAAGCTCGATAGTTCAGCGCTTGGCGGCGCAGGGTCTTTTGCGGTGCGCAAGAGCACCGCCAGCGGCAAAAAAGCCGCCGCCGCAAAGTCCGTCAAAGCCAAACCTGTGACCAAGGCGGCCCAGGCACCAGCATCTGAATTGGATGAATCCCAGTTCACCAAGTTCTAAAGGAATCTGCCATGACTGCTTTGGTGAAAACCGACAGGAATCTGACCCCCGCGCTCAAACCGGCGCAAACGGTGGTGGAAGCTAAACAGTACCTGACCTTCATGCTCGGTGGCGAGATGTTCTCGATCAACATCCTGAGCATCAAGGAAATCATCTGGTACGCCAACCTGACCGAGGTGCCGATGATGCCCGCGTGCATTCGCGGCGTGATCAACCTGCGTGGCGCGGTGGTGCCGGTGATGGACTTGTCGAGCCGCTTTGGCAAGCCGTCCACCCCGGTGACCAAGAGCACTTGCATTGTCATCATCGAGATCGAAACCCAGACCGAGGGCGAACGCCAGAACATGGGGGTGGTGGTGGATTCGGTGCAGGCGGTGCTGGAGATTGCGTCAAGCGAAATCGAACAGGCCCCCAGCTTTGGCACCAAGATCCGCCCCGATTTCATTGAAGGCATTGGCAAGGTCAACGGCAAGTTTGTCATCTTGCTCAATGTCAACCAGGTGTTGTCGATGGAAGAAATCGGGCAAATGGGGCAAGTGACGGCATCAGCCCAGGGCATGGCACCGGGTGTCTGACAAAGGACGGGTTCGGACGCAGTCGGACCCCTTTGTCTTAGTCTCTAACAAGTCAAGTCTTTACACATCATGCGAAGAATTCAAACATTCAAAGTCATTCGTCGCGAGGGCGCGACTCCTACAAATTCAAATTGGCGCCGACTGTTTGTGTAGGAGGCGCGCCCTCGCGACGAACGCTCATCGATCCCGGCTCGGCCGGCTTAGGGATGGCGGCGACATGTTTTCAGACGGAGAAAAATAAATGTTTACCAATATGAAACTGGGTGTCAGACTGGCATTGGGCTTTGGCATTGTCATTGTGCTGCTCATCATCAGCACCACGGTGGGCTACCTCGGGCTCAAGATGAGCGCCGAAGACTTGCAACGACTGACCAACGACCGCTTTCCCAAGACCGTCATGGCCAACAACATTGTGGATGCGATCAACGTCAACGCCCGCTCCATGCGCAATGCGCTGCTGGTCAAGAAGCCCGAAGATGCCAAAAAGGAACTCGACCGCATTCCTGAGCAGCGCCGAATCATTGGCGAGAATTTTGACAAGCTTGAGGCCGGTATCAAATCTGTCAAGGGCCTGGCGGTGTTGAAAGCGGCGCAAGACGCTCGCGCAATTTACGTCAAGGACCTTGACCGTTTTCTGGAACTGCAAAAGGCTGGCAAAGCCGCCGAGTCGGTGGACTTGCTGGTAGGCGACATCCGCAAATCCCAGGGCGACTACATCAAGGCGGTGGCCGGTATCGTGGATTTTCAGAGCAAGCTGATGGAAGACGAGGGCAAGGAAGGCACGCTTGAAGCCGAGCAAGCCGAGCGCAATTTGCTGATCATTGCGGGCATTGCCGTTCTGTTGGCGGTGGCGGTGGCCTGGTGGATCATTGGCAGTGTGCTGAAACAAATTGGCGGCGAACCTAACTACGCCCGTGACATGGTGACCCGGGTGGCCGGGGGCGACTTGAGTGTCAAACTGGTCACACATCCAAAGGATGAGAGCAGTTTGCTGTATGCCATGAAGATGATGATCGCCAGACTCTCGCAGGTGGTGACCGATGTCAATGCCGGCGCACAAGCGCTGGCCAGCGCGTCTGAACAGGTCAGCGCCACGGCCCAGAGTTTGAGCCAAGCGGCCAGCGAACAGGCAGCAGGTGTGGAAGAAACCTCAGCCAGCATTGAACAAATGACCAGCAGCATTGCGCAAAACACCGAAAACGCCAAGATCACCGATGGTATGGCCAGCAAGGCGGCCAAAGACGCGGTCGATGGTGGTGAAGCGGTCAACGCCACAGTCGAAGCCATGAAGCAGATTGCCAAGAAGATCGGCATCATTGACGACATTGCAGCCCAGACCAACCTGCTGGCCCTGAACGCCGCAATTGAAGCCGCCAGAGCTGGTGAGCATGGCAAAGGCTTTGCGGTGGTGGCCGCCGAAGTGCGCAAGCTCGCCGAGCGCAGCCAGGTGGCCGCGCAAGAGATTGGCGAAGTGGCCGGCAACAGCGTCGGCCTAGCTGAAAAAGCTGGCAAATTGCTGGCCGAGATCGTGCCCAATATCCGCAAGACCAGTGACCTGGTGCAAGAGATCACCGCCGCCTCGACCGAGCAGTCCAGCGGTGTCGGCCAGATCAACTCGGCAGTCGGCCAATTGAACCAGACGACCCAGCAAAACGCGTCAAGCTCCGAGGAATTGGCCGCCACCTCTGAGGAAATGAGCGGTCAGGCCGAGCAACTGCAGCAAATCATGATGTTCTTCAAGCTTTGACCCGGGATTTTGATGAATACGACCGAACTTGCGCTTTCGAATGCCTGTTTGGGCCGATTGCGTCGGCCAAACCGACCAGCACGGCTGTCCAGTGGCTTCAGGTCAGGTTGTCTGGCAGTCGAGTCAAGCTGCTGCAAGCCCGCTTGATACTATTAAAATAGTAGCTTGCAGCGCATATACAGAAAGGGCTAGAAGGCAATTAAGCTTATGAAACCAATCACAGATGCCGAATTTGCCCAGTTTCAGCGGTTCATATTCAATGCTGCCGGCATTTCGATGGCCGATGCCAAAAAGGCGCTGGTCACCGGTCGCCTGAGCAAGCGACTCGCGGTGCATCAGCTTGATAGCTTCGGGGACTATTTCAAGTTGCTGTCGTCTGACTTGCATCCGGGTGAAGTGCAGATGGCGGTGGACTTGCTGACCACTAACGAAACCTATTTTTTCAGGGAAATCAAGCACTTTGAGTTTTTGCGTGCGCAAGCCGTCAAGGCGCGTAGCCAGGCGCAGCCGTTTCGGGTATGGAGCGCGGCCAGTTCCAGCGGCGAAGAGGCCTATAGCGTGGCCATGGTGCTGGCCGACTGCATGCAAACCACGCCCTGGGACATTTTGGGCACCGACATCAGCACCAGGGTGCTCGAAGGTGCCCGCCGCGCCCTGTACTCGCTGGAGCGCGGCCGGCATATTCCACCAGAATTTTTAAAGCGCTACTGCCGCAAAGGCACCGGGCAATATGACGGCATGTTGCTGGTCATCCCCGAGCTGCGCCAGCGGGTCAACTTCAAGCATGCCAACCTGAACGCCACGCTGCCAGAGTTTGGCAAGTTTGACCTGGTCTTTTTGCGCAACGTGATGATTTATTTCAACAACGAGACCAAACGCCAGGTGGTGGCGCGGGTCATTGCAACCATCAAGCCAGGTGGCTATTTTTGCATTGGCCACTCGGAAAGCCTCAACGACATCAGCACGGCGGTGCAGATGGTGGCACCGTCGATTTACCAAAAACCCTTGTGACATGGCGCGTATCAGCAATTTGATGGACATTTTTTTGCAGCCGGGGGAGCTGTTTGTCGGTGATGCCAATTTTCAGATTCGCACCATCTTGGGCTCTTGCGTGTCGATCACGCTGTGGCATGCGCAACTGCGCGTGGGCGGCATGTCGCACTTTTTGCTGCCAACCAGGGGTGCGGCACGTGGCAGCGCCGAGCTTGACGGGCGCTATGGTGACGAGGCACTTGAACTGATGTTTCGCGACCTGCGCGCCGCAGGGGCCAACCCGCTGGTGTGCGAAGCCAAGATTTTTGGTGGTGGCAATATGTTTCCCGGCAACCAGCACGCCAGGGGCCAGCAAGCCAAAGGCCTGTCGGTGGGCAAACGCAACGGTGAAGCGGCTCGCAAGCTGCTTCGCCAGCATGGCATTGAGGTCGTGACCGAAAGCCTGTATGGCATTGGGCATCGGCAAATCATTTTTGATGTCAGCAAGGGCGATGTCTGGTCACGCCAGGTCAGGCCGTCCTCGCTGGAAATAGACGCAGAGTCTGTAGAACAAGGGATGTAACGTGAGCCGTATCAAAGTGATGGTGGTGGATGATTCTGCCGTGGTTCGTCAGGTGGTCACCGGCTTGCTGGCGGCCGACCCGGATATCGAGGTGATCGCTGCGGTGGCCGACCCGATTCTGGCGATTGCCCGTATGAAGGTGCAGTGGCCCGACGTGATCGTGCTCGACATCGAGATGCCGCGCATGGACGGCATCACCTTTCTCAAAAAGGTCATGGCTGAGAAGCCGACCCCGGTGGTGATTTGCTCAACCCTGGTGGAAGCTGGCGCGCAGACCTCGATGGCGGCGCTGGCAGCCGGTGCGGTGGCCATCATTGCCAAACCCAAAGTCGGCTTGAAGCAGTTTCTGGAGGATGCATCAGAAGACGTGGTCAGCGCAGTCAAGGCGGCCGCGCACGCCAATGTCAAGATGTTGCGCGCGACCGCGAAACACACTGCCGATGTGATCATGCCAGCCGCCGACAAGCACTCGGCCATGATCCAGACCACCGAACGGGTGGTGGCACTTGGCACTTCAACCGGCGGCACCCAGGCACTTGAGGTGGTGCTGACCAGCCTGCCACGCGTGACCCCCGGCATTGTCATAGTGCAGCACATGCCCGAGAAATTTACCGCTGCTTTTTCCGAGCGCCTCAACAGCCTGTGCCAGATCGAGGTGAAAGAGGCCAAAAACAACGACCGGGTGGTGCCTGGGCGGGCCTTGATCGCGCCGGGTGGCAAACACATGCTGCTGCGGCGCACCGGCGCGCAGTATTACGTGGAGGTGATGGACGGCCCGCTGGTCAACCGGCATCGGCCATCGGTGGACGTGCTGTTTCGGTCGGTGGCCAAATGTGCCGGTGCCAATTCGCTCGGTGTCATCATGACCGGCATGGGCGATGACGGCGCCGCCGGGCTGATGGAAATGCGCACGGCAGGGGCCAGAACGGTGGCGCAAGACGAAGAAAGCTGCGTGGTGTTTGGCATGCCCAAAGAAGCCATCAAGCGCGGTGGTGTCGAAAAAACCGTCACCCTGACCGCCATCAGCCGCGAAATCATGCAGCAAATGCATTTGTGACGGGCCGCAGGGGCAACTATCGGCCACCCCGCCGGTATTCCCAATTGCCTTCAGCGTTGACCGTAAACCCCATCTTTTCCCAGAATTCACGCGCCGAGAAGCGCACCCGGTCGGCGATCAGCACCGGGTAGCGGGCTTTCAGCATGTCAATGGCGGCGGCACCATAGCCGTTGCGCTGGAACTCGGGGAACACCTGAATGGAGTAAACAATGGCCTTTTCGGCCAGCAAGCGACAGCGGATATTGCCGATGCGGGCATCCGGCAGGTCAATGTCGATGCGGTCGTAGCCAGCCAGGGAGCCCTTCGGATTGGGGGTAAATTTGGGAATCTGCTTCATGGCCATTTACTCAAAACCACGGCAAAAAGCGAGTGCGTTTTTGCCCAGGTCGGGCAGGTAATACCCCCCTTCGAGCACCGCAAAACGGCGCTGATGCCCCAGACGGATGGCGTAGCCTTGCAGCAGGCGACCGATGGTGAAGTAGTCGTCTGTGGCGAGTTTGCCACCCAGATCGTGGATGTAGGCATCAAAACCGGCTGAAACCGCCAGAATGTCCACTTGCGGCGCTTGCTTCAGGCGTTCTGCCAGGTTCTGAATCAGTTCTGCGGCATTGTCGCCGTAGGTGTTGACCACTTGCGCCTCGGGCCAGCCGCGCAACACATCCTTGGTGCCGTCGCCAGTATGCAGGTCGAAATCGACCACAAAGGCCGAGCGAATCTGCCCGGCCGCGCGCAGCCGCAGCAGCGCAATGGCCAGGTTGCTGAAGGTGCAATGGCCCCAGGCCGAGGCGCGGCTGGC
>DAOSLL010000220.1:4592-6404 GCA_035368905.1 Rhodoferax sp. | reverse complement strand
ACCGTCCTGGGTCAGGATGCGGAAATCAATCGGCAGTGGCACCCCCTGGCTGGAGAGGTGATGGCGATGCCCGTCAACCAAAAGGGCATCTTCGGGGTGAACGATGCTTGTCAGCAGTTGCGGGTCGGCATAAAACTGCGCGGCGCTGTAGCCGCTGATCTGGGCGCACGACGGCGACATGTAGTGCAGGGTGCCGTCGGGCAGCAGCCAGTATTCCCAGTCAGCGGTGAAATCGGCAATGGTGCGGTAAAGCAGCTCGCTTTGACGCAATTGCCCTTCCATGCGCCGCCGCTCAGCCGTCAGTGCAGCCACCAGCATCGTCAGCACCGCCAGCATGGTCATGTGCGACCACAACACAAGAATCGCCTGATGCAGTGGCGCGCCCTGCAACTGATGGCCGCCAGCGAGCAGCCCCAGCGCGGCACAGCTCGACAGCATCAATACCGCAGTGGAGGCAGCCCAGGGCCCCAGCCGCATCGCCAGCCAGACCACGGTTGGAATGGCGATGGTGAACATGGCGGTGTCGCCCAAAGGGTTGGCATGGCTGTTGGCCCAGCCCCATCCCACCAGTGCCACACAAGCCAGCGACAGGCCCAACTCGCGGCGCAGCTTGACGCTGAGCAAGCGGTGCAGTTCCTGGCGCTCAAAGGTCACCAGGGCCAGGCCAGCCACGATGACACCCACCGCGTCGCCCAGCCACCAGGTGGTCCAGGCCCAGACGGTCGCCTGCGGCGGCAGCAAGCCGCCGACCAACAGCGTGGCCACCCCCCAGCTCGCGCTGATCATCATGGCAAGCAATGCGCCGCCAGCAACAAATACTGGTATGTCGCGCATGTTGAGCATCTGCGGGTTGAACTGCCAGCGTCGCAACAGGGCAGCGGACGCGACCGGAGCCAGGGTGTTGCCAATGGATATGGCACCGGCCACCGTCAGCGACGAGCCAATCGCCAGGTTGACTGCCAGGGCCGCCAGCCAGACCGCCGGCCAATAGCGCGGGCCCCAGCGCAACAGGGCCGCCACCGCAATGCCGGTGGGCAGCCAGATCAGGGTGATGTTGGAGCCAATGATCGAAATTTGCAGCCCCAGCCAGCCGGTGATGAAATAGGCAGCCGCGACCGTCAGCAGCCGCCCTGCTGATGGTTTGGCCGCTTCGGCGTGGCCGCTGGATTCAGGACAAATTTGTTCGGGTGTCTGGACCAGCCGCTTCATGGGGGTTTTTCCTCTTGTGACAGCGGCAATACCAGACAAAACCGGCTACCTTGGCCTTCGCCCTCAGACTCGGCCCGGATACTACCGCCGTGGTGCTCGGCGATCTTGCGGCATAAGGCCAGGCCAATGCCGGTGCCCTCATAGGCGGCACGGCTATGCAGGCGGGCAAAGACCTGAAACAGCCGGCCAATCTGCTCAGGGGCGATGCCAACACCGTTGTCCGCAATGCAAACCTGCCATTCGCCGCCTGCCGCGGTGGCTGTGCTGCTGGTGACGGTGATTTGTGGCAGCCGGTTGGCGACACGAAACTTGAGCGCGTTGCCCAGCAGGTTTTGCAGCAGGCGCAGCAGCTCATTCGGGCTGGCAAGAATGCGCGGCCAGTCGCCATCAATGCGTATGTCGGCCTGTGCCTCGGCTGCCAGCGGGCGCAAAAACAGCATGGCTTCGTCCAGCACGGCACGGTTGTCGAGCCAGACTGGTGGCTCGCCCTTGCGGCCCACCCTTGAGTAGTCGAGCAGCCCCAGCATCATCTGGTCCATGCGTTTGGCACCTTCAATGGCAAAGTCGAAAAACTGGCGTTTTTCGGCATCCAGCGCGTCGCCC
>DAOSLL010000220.1:0-4582 GCA_035368905.1 Rhodoferax sp. | reverse complement strand
ACCCAGGCCCTTGTGCAGCAGTTGCAGGTAGCTCGACACCATGCGCAGCGGCTGGCGCAGGTCGTGCGAGATGCTGTAGCTGAACTGCTCAAGCTCGCTGTTGGAGCGCAGCAGCTCCCGGGCTTTTTCAAGCAGGGCGATTTCGGTTTGTTTGCGCTCGGTGATGTCGGACTGCACACCGTCCCAGACCTGGTCGCCGTTGTCTTGCCGCGTCAGCACCGACTCCAGGCGCAGCCAGCGCGCCTTGGCCGCGTCGCCCTTGAGCGGCCCTTCAAAAACCATGTGCCCGTCGGTCGCCAGTGCCGTGGCCGTGGCCTTGCGCAGCCGGTCAAGGTCTTGTGGCTGATACAAATCAAAAGCCAGGCGCGGGTCAAGCAGCAAATCGGCGGCCTGCAGCCCGAGGTCCTGGCACAGGCGATCACTGACATAGTCAAACCGGTCTTGCCCCGAGGCGCAAACCCGGTATTTATAGACCCCCACCGGAATCGACTTGAGCAGGCGCTGCTGCTCGGCTAGCAGCGCACGGGCCGAGTCTTGCGCCGCAATGCGCTCACTCACGTCAATCTTGACGGCAAAATAGTGCGTGGCCTGCCCGGCCGTGTCACGCAGCGGCATGATCACACTTTGCTCCCAGAAGGTGCTGCCGTCTTTGCGCCGGTTCAACAGCGTGCCGGTCCAGGGCAAGCCGTGGGTCAGCTTGTCCCACATCTCCTGGTACCGGTCATCGGGTGTCGTGCCAGATTGCAGGATGCGCGGGTTTTGACCTTTGGCCTCGTCTTGCGTATAGCCGGTGGCATTTGTAAACGCCGCGTTGGTGTAGATGATGTCGCCCTTCATGTCAGTGAACACCACTGCCGCCGGGGTTTGTTCGATGGCCAGGCTCATCAGGTGCAGCTCGGCCAGCAGGCCTTGCTGGGCTTGTGCTGAGCGCTTCCAAAACAGTAGAAACAAGGCCGCCGCCAGCACCATCACGGCGGCGATCATGGCACTTTGGATCAGTTGCGCCGTCCAGCGCGCCAAAGCGGCATCTTTTGAGACCACTTGCACCAGCCGGACTGGCTGGTTGCGCAACTGCTGTATCACCACCAGCTTGCCGCCCAGGTCAAAAACCCCGGCACCCTGGCCGGGTGCCAAAGCAGCGGCTGGCGCAAGCAGTGCTGGTGTGGCCGCCGGCCCAGTCGGGTTGGCAGCGCGATTCATGTCCAGCAGCAATTCGTTTGCCGACCCAAGCAACAAGCTGGCCTCGACCCCAGCCCCCGGCAATTGCTCGGCAACACCGTCAAAATAACGGCTGGCAAAGCTTGCCATGAAGGTGCCCAGCACCCTGGCGTCGGCGGTGCGCACGGTCTGAAAAATCGCCAGCTCGGTGGGCGCGCCACCCAGACCAATCCAGCGGCCCTGCGCCTGGGCGTGGGTCAGCCAGTCGGGCAGGTTGTGGCTGGCCAGCGGGGCCAGCCCGGCGCGCGAGAGCAGGTGGCCATCGGCAGCATAAAAGCGCAGATCCTGCAAAAAAGGCGATTTCAGCAGCTTGTCGCGCAAGCCCGATGAATCGCCAAAGGTGCCACCGGCGGGCAGCGCCTGAAGCTGCTCGGCCAGATTCGACAGGGTCTGTTCGGCCGAGCCAAACGCGGCATCGACCACGCCGCTGAGCGCCTGGCTTTGCAGTTGCAGCGCGCCACTGGCAATAGCCTGCTCTTTTTGCCGGTCATCAATGGCTTTCCAGGCCAGTGCCGCCAGCGTCACCAGCACCAGCATGACGACAAAAGCCAGCACCCGGCGCTGCGGCAAGCGCAAGGACTGCACCGCGCGCGGGTTGGCAAAAGGTGTCTTCATGGGGTTTGCAGCAGCGCCTGTTGCGCCTGGTTGATCAGTGTTTCAGGCACGCCGAGCTGTTGCGCAATCGCGCCTTGCGCGGCCAGGCCACGCTGGCGCCACGCCTGCATCGCCTCTTTGGACGGCTGTTGCACCCGCACACCGTGGGCTTCGAGCGTGCGGCGTGCCGCGCTTTGCGCCTGGGCGGCTTCAAGCCGGGCTTGGGTGACACCGCTTTCCCAACTGTCTTGCACCATGGCCCGCAGGTCGCCTTGCAACTGGTTCCAGTAGTTGCGTGAAATCAGCGGGATGTACTGGGCAAAATAAGCCTTGATCTCAGTGGCGTTGCGAATGCCGTGCTGCCACAACTGGGCGCTGGCAATGGTTTCGTGGGTGGTCAGCAAGCCGTCGAGCCGGCCACGCTGCAAGCTGGCGGGCAAATCGGGCCAGGCCACCACCACCGGCACGGCCCCGACGGCCACCATCTGCGCCGCAATCGCCTCACCACCAGCAATGCGGATGCGCAGGCCAGCCATATCCGGGTAGCCCGCCACCGCCGCCCCGGTGGCATAAAGGTGGGCGTGCCCGAGGTCAATCCAGCGCCCCGGCACCACCACTTGCAGCGACTCTTGCAGATGCGCCGAGATCAGTTGCCCAACCGGTCCGTCACGCACCCGGTAGTGGTCGGCTGCCTCCAGGCAAAAAAACATCGGTAGCATCAGCACACTGACATAGGGGTCATAACGGTCAAGCTGCCAGGTGCCGACCACCGCCATGTCCACCTTGCCCTGGTGCAGGGCACGAATCACGTCCTGGTCCCGAAACAGTTGTGCGCTGTGTTTGAACTCCACCACCAGGCGCCCCTGGCTGCGCCGCGCCAGCGTGTCGGCAAAACGCTGCACCACCCTGGTTTGCACATGGCTGGCGGTGTTTTCGGTGGAGATCCGGAAAACCAGCGGCGTGGACGCATCAGCGGCCCAGGCCGCACCCATCCAGGCGACCAGAAGTGCACCAATGGCAAACAGAACAGAATCCAAAAAAATCCTGTTTTGATAGCTGCTCACGCAGCAAGGACGGGGGCTAGAGGCATATTTCATACATAAAGACCGGCGCAATGCGATAGATCAGGCCAGCATTGCCAGGCAGGCTACCGATGCCACAAGCCAAAGCACCCCCGACTTTGGCCAGCGATCTACTTGTGCGCTCTGCAGCATTGCCGCCTGCGCCGAAGATTGCGACACGGACGTTGCAGCAGTCGATGTGTAGCGCGCAAGAGTTAACACGATGTGGGGCAACTTATCCTTCCAACAAAGACACTCAACGATGTATCACGAAATAACAAGATCAAGTTTTACCGGGCCAATTGTGTCGTTCTGTTCCCCAAGAAAGTCATTCTTGCGGATGTCGGGTGTGGCCACTTCTTCATCCGTGAAGTTGATTCCTTTTGCATAGGTGGCTGTATCTACAGCAGTCTGGATTTGTCGGCCGGCTTTGGTGGTCGTAGAACCAATTGAATGGATGATCGTCTCAATGCTGACCAGCGGTCTACCACGCCAGTTTTGGCTGATATACGACACCATGCGATGTTCGATTATGTTCCTCTTGCCAATGCCTGGGGGGGAATGCGACACGCTGAAATCACCAAGCCGGGTTCATTGGCAAGGCTTTGCAATTGTGTTTTCCAAAGCCGCACTCTGGTGCCATTGCCACCGCCGCCATCAGCGGTGATTGGTTGTGCTCAGTTGTGGTCAGCAGCCTGCGCTTGAGCACCGGCGACGGATGCGCTGCACTGCAAATTCTGGCGTAACCGTACTGATGCCAATATTGGCAAATACGACCTGCTTCACCATACAGAAGATGCCGCAAGGTGCGGCACGCCGGTATTCGGGCACGCGCCTCAGTCGCACGGGGTCACGGGCGTATGCCCGCCTTTTCGCACAGCGCGAGGTAACACGGCCCGTCGAGTTCGTTGCCGGCCGACAAACCGGCCTGCAGCCGGAAGTTGCCGAGTGCACCGCGAGTACGCTGGCCGACCACGCCGTCGATCTTGCCCGGCGCAAAGCCGAGGTAGAGCAGCGCCACCTGCGCCGCGCGCAACTGCAGGTTGGGGAGTGATCCGGATGCCAGGCGGGCATAGGACTGCTCAAGCTTGATGTCGTAGCGGTTTTGCGCATAGCTCGGCCCGTTGTAGCCGCGCGCGAAAGCGGCCCAGTCGCGCCGCAGCAGCGCCTTGTGCAGATTCTGCGAACGCAGGAATTTCGCCATTGCCAGAAGCTGGGCATCCTCGCCGTCGAGCATGGCGCCAACCATCGCCTCGGCGCTGCCGAAACCGGCCAACCCGGCATTGAAGCCCATGATTTGGCCCAACCCCCAAGATGCTGCGCGCAACGCCGGCTCACGCCCGAGGCCAGCGCTTATGCACAGCGCCAGTGCCTCCTCCAGCTTGGTGTACTGGGTCGCCAGACCGCCGTAGCCGCCGGCCGGGCCGCTCAGGTGTGGCGCGCTCTGGTCAAAACGCCCTTTCGTCTCGCGCCGCAGAATATGCCGCTCGTACAAGATCTGTGGTCGCCCGTCAACGCGAAAACCGCAGCCCTGCGTGATGCCCGAAGTCTCGACATCGACGATGGCCCAGATCGCTGCGGCCTCGCTGGCCTGCATGTCCATGTGATCAAGCGCCGCGCCAAGGCCGGCGGCGGTCAGGGGTTGGTGTTTGCCAATGAAATTCATGTCCAGTCTCCTTGTGGTGCTTGTCAGTCAGATCGCGGCAGTC
>DAOSLL010000219.1:0-6404 GCA_035368905.1 Rhodoferax sp. | reverse complement strand
CAGAGAGTTTTCGTGTTGACTGGACGGGTGAGTTCTGATTTGCCCTGAGCTGGCTGGTGTTGGTGCTTTCCGTTGGGGCCATCAGCCTGCTCAACTGATTGATCCGCCACAGCGACGCGGTCAACATTGCCAGCTTGTTTTACCTGGTACCACCCTGCACTGCCCTGGTTGCCTGGCTTGCATTTGGGGAATCATTTTCTTACATGGCCATTTTGGGCATGGTACCGGCCGTCTGGGGGGTTTACCTTGCGCGCAAATGATGCCCCCAATTCCATGCGACGCAACGACTTGTCCGAGGTTTGAGAAAAATCCTGCAACATCGGAGATAACGTATCAAGCTGGTTACCGCGATGAGAAAAGGCTACGTTGATTTTTGCACCAGTGCGCTGGCGGGCTACCAGAGAAATCGGGAACGGGCGATGCCTGGGTAACCCCCAAGTCTGCCGCCGACACCTGTAATCCTGAATTTCAGAGAGCAAGTGTTTAGCTGCGCCGTAGTTCGCTCCGATGAAAGTCGATCTTCCAAAATGGCTGTGGTACCGACTCAGCTCCATTTAAAAGGCATGCGCTGTTTGTGACAGTAAAATGAGACGCGTTGTTTGAGTATCGCATGATGCTGCGCTTGATATCGAGTGATTCAACAGCGCCAAAACCATCCCCGGTCCGATTGCTATCGGATGTAACCCAAGAGCTGGACGCATAAGCAGCTTTTTCTCTCCCGATCCAACAATGGTTGTACAGGTACTTCGAACCTGTCAAAAACGAACCTGCATGTGAGTAAACGGGGTGAATTGATCGTCGCTCACGTCCAGTTTTTCCTATTTCAATTTCTCCCATATATGACGCGAGCACAAACGCGTACCAATTTCCACAGTTCCAAACTCATTCGCGTTCTCTCCGACATGGCTATTGTGGATGCTGTCGAGCCGGGCATCGCGTTCGCAGACAAGCTGGGACTGTGGCTTGACCTCAATGATGCCATCAGACTGCATGCTGTGCACAGCGTAAGCCCGCCAGCACCTGTTCGGCAATCTGCGGCTGAATCAATTTCAGGTGGCGGCTTAGGCGAAGAATTGGCGCGGATACGGGCGATTTTGGTGAATTCGATCACGAAAAGCGGCTCGCCCAAGAGAGGCAGAACAAAAATTGAAATCCCATCGAACAAGCACGACGCACCCATTGAAGTTGCCTCTGCGTATGAGCCATATCGTCGCTATTATTTGGCGCATCAACATGAAATGGACTTGAGTATTCGCCCACTTCGGGTCAATGTGCGTGAAGTACTTGCCAGGGCATCACCCGCCCTGCGACAGCTTGCAGCCCTGGATGCCGCACTCGACGCAACACTGTGTGATCGGGAGCGCAAATTGCTTTCAACGGTGCCTTCGCTCTTGGAGCGGCGATTTGAGCAGTTACTCAAGACACATCAGCAGAAGCTTGTTGATGCTCAGCAAGAAGACAACCCCACCCTTTGGATGAAACCTGGAGCTTGGCTTGCATGCTTTTGCAATGATATGCGGTCGGCACTGCTCGCGGAATTGGAGGTTCGCTTGCAACCGACGGTTGGGTTAATTGAAGCGTTCAACAACGACACAACAAGACACCGATGAATAGACATTTTTTCACTGTCGCCTTTCTATTAGGCGCAATCGCGCTGGTTTGGGTGGGTGCCGGTTTTATTGGCTCCAATATTCTTGCGCTGACGATGACAGCAATCATTGGTGCGGTCTATGTGTTTGGTATGCTCGAACTGCGTCATTTTCGACAGGCAAGCACAACCTTGACAACGGCGCTGACGAAGGTTCCTGACCAACTCACGAATCTTGCTGATTGGCTTGACGAGGTGCATCCATCACTACAGAACGCTGTGCGCCTGCGCATCGAAGGTGAACGTATCGGCTTGCCTGGCCCCGCATTGACTCCCTATCTGGTGGGACTATTGGTGATGTTGGGTATGTTGGGCACGTTTCTTGGGATGGTTGTCACCCTCAATGGTGCCGCATCTTCGCTCGATGGTACGACCGATCTTCAGGCCATGCGCTTTGCGCTTGCCGCTCCAATCAAGGGACTGGGACTGGCGTTTGGCACCTCTGTGGCCGGGGTTGCCTCCTCAGCGATGCTTGGGCTGATGGCCGCGCTCAGCCGCCACGAAAGAATGTCTGCAGCGCAGTTGCTTGACACCAAAATTGCCACAAGATTGCTTGGCTTTTCACTCAGGCATCAGCGTCAGGAAGCCTATAAGGCGCTGCAGCTTCAATCCCAAGCCTTACCTGCAGTTGTTGACAAATTGCAGACCATGATGGAGCAAATGCAAGGCATGAGCCAGCAGCTCAACGAACGATTGCTCAGCAATCAGGAAACTTCTCACAATGAAGTCAAAGTCATCTACAGCGATCTGGCCTCATCGGTGGCCAAATCACTCAGCGACAGCCTGGCCCAAAGCACACAGGCGGCTGGCCAGAGTATCAAACCTATAGTTGAAGCAGCCATGGCAGGTCTTGCCCAGGAAGCGAGGTCGCTGCACCAACGCGTAATCGATACCACCCAGATGCAACTTGATGGGCTTTCTCAACGATTCAACGCTACCGCTGTCGCAGTCACACAGACATGGACGGCATCACTGGCCAACCACGAGCGGACAAGCGCAAGCATGGTCAGTGGCCTTGGTCAGTCATTGCACTCGTTCACCGAAACATTTGAGCAGCATTGCGCATCTCTCTTGGCATCGGTCAACGAGGCCAACTCCAACTCGCTGGCCAATCAGACCTCGGCTGATCAGCAAAGGCAACAAGCATGGATGCAGTCTTTGGCATCCATGGCTACAACCCTCCAACGTCAATGGCATCACACAAGTGAGCAAACGCTCTCGCAGCAGCAGCAAATCTGCACGACGCTTTCCAATACGGCACAGGAGATCACGGAACACGCGCATGCTAACGTCAGCCACACTCTGGGTGAAATCACTCGGCTAGTGACTTGTTCGGAGAACTTGATCAGTTCCAGAATTGCGTCCGAAGCCGATTCAATCAAGCAAAACAGTGAACGCATGGATCAGCTTGCCCGTATATTGCAGGCCGAATTCGGCGCGCTCAGAGATGACGAGGCGCAGCGTGGTCATGCCGCCGTTGCACGGCTGGGTCAATTGCAGGATGCCGTGGCCAGCCACCTGACAACGCTGGGCACAGCGCTGGAAGGTCCGATCACCCGGCTGATAGAAACCGCATCAGCAGCACCCCGAGCCGCTGCTGATGTCATTGGACAATTGCGTCTGGAAATGTCCAATAGTATTTTGCGTGATAACGAACTGCTGCAAGAGCGTAGTCACATCATGGAGACGCTCAATTCACTGCTCAATGCGATCAGACATGCCGCAGATCAACAGCGCTCGGACATTGACTCCCTGGTGGTGACCTCGGCGGCGGCGCTCAGCGATGCTGGCAGTCAGTTTTCAGAGAAAGTTGACTTTGAGACCACCAAGCTGTCCGAGATTGCAGCGCATGTCACAAGCAGTGCGGTCGAGGTATCGAGTTTGAGCGAATCCTTCGGTTTTGCGGTGCACTCGTTCAATGCGGCCAATGAAAAGATGATTGAAAGTCTGCAGCGCATTGAAGCCGCGATGAACAAGTCCACGACAAGAAGTGACGAGCAGCTTGCCTACTACGTTGCCCAGGCACGTGAAATCATTGATCTGAGCACCATGTCGCAAAGACAGGTTTTTGAAGAGCTGCATCAACTTTCCAACAAGCAGGCACGCTGCGCCCAAGAGGTGAACTGATGGACGACAGTGATGGAGTTGAGCAAGCGGCCCCGGTTTGGGCTGTTTTTGGCGACCTGATGTCGGGTTTGTTAGGGGCGTTTGTGCTGATACTGGTGGGTGTCCTGGGTGTTCAACTGGAAACAGCAACCCACTTGCAAGCAGAGATCCAAAAGCGTCAAGTTGAAGAGCAGCGGCGCATGACCCTTGAAAAAGCTTTGGCCATTCCCCTGGCAGCGGGGCGGATCACCTTGAACAACGGGCGCATTGGTATCAGCGGTCGGGTATTGTTCTCGTTGAATTCCGACCAGTTGCAGCCAGATGGTCGGCAACTGTTAAATAGTCTGGTGACGCCGCTGCGGACTTACTTGACATCGCGTGATGAACTGCTGATGGTGAGGGGTTTTACCGACAATCGGTCGATTCGCGAAGGTAATCATCGTTTCGCTGACAACTGGGAGCTATCGGCCCAAAGGGCTTTGACCGTGACACGTACTTTGATCGATGAAGGTATGCCGTCGTCGATGGTATTTGCCGCTGCCTTTGGTGCCGAGCAACCGGTAACTCCAAACAGTGACGAGACGGCGCGCGCTCAGAATCGGCGCGTTGAAATGGCACCTGTACCAAAAACCACCAATTCCAAACCTGGCACGCCATGAACGAACTCGGCCACTGCGGGATCTCGAATTCGCTGGTGAGTCAACCCGTCGTTGCCAGCGAGTTGATCGATTCTTTGCGCCTGGAAGGTGCGGATAAGTTTGACGCCGTTGGTCTGCATTTCATAGCTGTGTTGGCCCATCGCATCGATGCGCATCAAGGAAGTGTGAAACGCATTCTTGACGGCAAACTCGCCAAAGCGCTAATGGCTTTCAAAGAACGGTTCGAGCAGGCACAATGCGGTGCACGAGACAGTATCGACCAAATCACTCCACAATTCCCGCTTGCCGTTGCTGAACTTAATGGACTGCTCAAAGCCGGAGATTTCAGCGGCGTGAAGCGAGTCATCGCCAGTTTAAAAAAAAGTGACCATTGCGTGACTTTGGGGGATCTTGCCCGGGATCTTGCGCAACATTCTTTAGAAAATGTTACAGGCAGTTTTGTTGGAAATGGCGCACAGCAATCCGAACTCAATACCACCGAGTATTTTAGAAATACCTGGTCAAAACTCAGCAGTGATAGAAGGGTGACACAGGCGCTTGCTCAAGCACCACAGAACCCCGGGCCAATCAATTCTCACATGCTGGTGCTGCGCTCATTGGCATTGATGCGCGATATCTCGCCTGATTACCTCAATCAGTTTACGTCCTACGTTGATACCTTGCTTGGTCTTGATCAATTTGACAAAGAAAGCAAAGTCAATGCAAAAAAGACCATTGATCGTAAAGGCAGAAAGAAGGTCAAAAGTCGTCAAGGTTGATCCTCGCGTTGCAAAATTGATCACTCAATCAAAGTCAGGTCACTTCCGTGTTGCGTGGTGGTCGGACTCTCGTGCCCGAGCCACAGGGCTAGATTCTGCGAAGCCGAGCGAAGTGCTCGGCCAAGGTCTCTGAATTGACTGTTTCAGGGAAGGTTGCGATCAGCTTCATGGTTGCAGGCTCCAAAGAGCCGATGACATTGACACGCGCTTTGCCAGCCGTTGTCGCCACGATTTTCCTCTCGCCTTTAGGTGACCAACCATAGCCCAGTTTGGTGGCCATGGTGGGATGCGCGGCATCAAGGAAAAGCAACACATCTCCTTCTGGCAGGTTGTCTTTGAGCGCGCGGTATTTAACGATGGATGCGAGTTGCTCTATGGGGTCGGCCTTGGCTGGGGCAGGCTGGCTCTTTTTGAAAGAAAAGTCATTGTTCTTGAGCCAGTCAGTCATCCCCGAGAGGGAAAACTTGACACCAAAAAGACTCTTGGTTATCAGGACGACAGCTTGTGCGCTGACCATGTCACCGGCAATCAAGCTGGCACTTAACTGAGTGGCCTGCTCGGTGCTCAATTTACCGACTGAACCTCCGCTTGATCCATCCAGCGGTATCAGAGCCGATTGAGGGAGAGCCTTGAACAGACCATTCAAGTAATTTCAGCCACCAGTGAAGAGCGTGACTCTTATACCGCAGGACACCAGCGAAGAGTTGCAGCCATTTGCTCAAAGATTGGCACTGAATTGGGTTTAGCAGATGACCGCGTTCACGGACTTCATCTCGCTGCCACTGTTCACGATTTGGGGAAAATTGGCATTCCTAGCGAGATACTATCCAAACCAAGAAAACTGCCTACGGCTGAATTAAACTTGGTTCGAGAACACTCAGCGATTGGCTACAACATACTCAGGGATGTGAGTTTTCCGTGGCCGATTGCACAAATGATACTTGAGCAACCAGACGCGGCAAACTTGAGGTTTACCAACGACTTCTGACTGGCTTTACATTGGAGTTCCAGAATGCTGCCATTCGCAAATACCCGCAACCGCTGCTCAGCTGACCTAAAAACGAAAAAATGGGTTTTCGTCGCTGGGTGACTGCTTCCGAAGTTTCTGGCACCAGTTCCGAACGGCTGGTTCTGACAAAATCGCAAGTCAGCTTTCCAATTTCCGCCGAACTTCATGCGGTTCCAGTGGATGTCGGCTTTGGGCACTTATGCAGAGATGTGCATAACGACCCT
>DAOSLL010000218.1:0-6432 GCA_035368905.1 Rhodoferax sp. | reverse complement strand
ATAGGCTGGATCGGTGTCGGGTTTGAGATCCGGACATCGGGCACCAGCCGCAGGTTGTTGGTGATAACGCTGTAGGCGAACTGCGGCGCTGTCAGGTTTTGGCCAAGACCGCTGACGCCGTACACGATCACGCCTGCCGACAAATCATTGGCCTAGAGCACCAGCGCGTGATTGCCTTTCTCGCCCACACGCCAGCCGACCGGCAGCGCATAGTTGGAGTTCCTCCCTTGGATGATCCGAGTCTGGGGCATTGTCTGACCGGGAGCCCAAGCACCTGTACCCTGGGCCCCCGTCTGGGCGAAGCTCGGACCGACAGAGTGGATCAACGCGAGGGCGAGCGACGAAAGGCGCAGGAATCGGGTCATGAATGGCTTCCATATGAACTTCAGGTAGTTGTCCCCGCGCATGATGTTCTCCTCGATTGTGTGCGGCGGGAGTTGCCTTGGCCCCAATCAAGCGCAATCGCCTAGGGGCAGGGCGGAATTACGTATCCTGATGGTTGATCCACGCCAACTGGAACGAGTTGTTGAAATCGCCACTTTCACTGAGGTCCTACCTGAGATCGTCGATGATGGTGACGCAAGGCTGTCTCAGGAGGATACGGACAACCTGTTCGGCTAGTTGTATGCACCAAATGGGTCAAGGAGCATCCAGCTCAGTGGAGGGCACCTTCTTGATCAATGAAAACTCGCAGTGGCTGTTGGTGCGCAACTGGAACATTGCAAATATGGGGCCAGACATATTGCGCGGATCACTCGAACTCTCAAGCGCCTGCCAGGTCCGGGACTGTTGTCCTTCCCTACTGCCGGACTGCGCGGGGTAACCCCATTAAGGCTGCAGCTTCGACCTGACTCAAGCCCGCCTTGATCCGTGCTGCCTTGAGTTTGTCACCGCTGGGAGCAGGCATTTGAAGGGGCATGGTCGCGGTGGCGAAGTTGAACTTTGTCTAGGATAACGGCGCCTCTCTGCTTGAAGCCATGAAGGGAGAAAATGCAGGACATGAAATCAAGCTCACGTCTATCCGTAACAGATTTGTACAGGTTGGAACTCGCACTGTTTGTGATGGTGACCGCAGTGGCCTGTACAACCACACCATCGATGCCGTGAAGTGTAGTAACACTGACACAAACGCAGATTCTCGGATTTCCATATAAATCAATGGTTTGGCGCACCCGCGTGAAATTTGAGTGGCACTATTACTACTTGTTTTGAAGTAGTAATGTTGCCACTAACTGACTTGGCGTAGTAATATTGCCACTTGCGTCGCAGAGTGAAGACGCACCCCGTACAGAAGCAATGAGGCAAGGTCATGACCAAGTCGATGCCGTACACCCGCGCAGTGCCGTTTTCCCGTCCGGCGGGGCGCCGACGCATTGAAGTCTTCAGTCCCAAGATAGGGCGACGCCTGTGCCTTGGCGGCTATGACGCGTACAGGACATGGTTGGTCATCGAAGCAAATCCACTTATCGTCACCTTCTGCGAACGCCCAACCTACGTCGACGGACCAAAAAGTCCCGTGATCGATTTCTGGGTGCAATTGCGTGGGGTGCCGGCCGGTGAATTCTGGATGGTAGAAGGACTGCCGCGACCATCATCGAAGCTTGCTATTACGCCACCAGAACGTCATTCCCATCTGCACGAACTTCCCGTGCGCTACATCAACCGAGCCGACCTGATTGGCTGGGCCGAACCTATTGGCAACTGGGCGCGCATCATCCCTTACTTGGTCAGCCACAGACGCTACCGCGATACCTTGCTTGAACAGCAGATCATGGCCTTTCTGAACGAAGACGAATCGGTGGACGCGGTGTTGGCACATTTCCCGCAGCGCGATGCGACCACCGCGCAGGCAGCACTGTTTCAATTGTTGGCCGAGGGGCGAGTAACCAGCCCGGACCTGGCCATCGAGCCCATGGATGGCTGCACCCGATTTCACAGATTGCCAGTGGTCCTGGCGAGCACACCATCATGATACGCCGCTCCATTGAATTGCTGCGCATTGCCGAATGGCCCAGACTCGACGAGCAGGCCTTGGAAGAGCCTGCTCGACAAATCTATCAATCACGCTGCGCGGCCCTGGAAGCCTACGCCCAAGGGGAGCCGGTCGCAAGCATAGAAGCTGCACATGGGATTGACCGCTCAACCCTGTTTCGCATGGTCAAGCGCGCGCAACGCGCACATGCCGACGGCAGCATCTGGGGATACCGAGCCTTGGAGCCCCATGTCAATGTCAGCGGGTACGAACGCAGCCGACCACCGCGTGCGCTGGTTCACACCAAGGCCGGCAATGCCGGTGCCTTCACTCAGCTATTGCAACGCCATCCCGCGCTGGAGGCGCATTTGCGCCGTGAACTGAGCGCCCAGCGCGTGGAGCTCAAAGGAGTAGGGGAGGCGGCACGCCTGTTCAATTTCAAACCGGCGCTACAACGCTTCCAGCAAGCCTGCCGTCAGCAGGGGCTACTGCCTTCGGACTACCCGTTCAACCAGCAGGACAAGGGCGTGCGCAGCCTGGCGCGGACCCTGCGCGCCTGGCTGCTTGACCGATTCGACGACGCGGCGCATGCGGCAGGGGCCCGCTTCAAGCCCTCGTCCGCCCTGCGCCAACTACCCGAGCGCGGTGTCGATGAAGCCTTTGACACGGTCGAATTTGACGCGCACAAGATGGATCTGCGACTCAAGGTGGTGGACGTCGACCCGCTGGGCATCGAGCGCACCTATGAGACGGAGCGGGTCTGGTTGCTGGCCATCATTGATGTGGCAACCCGCTGCATACTCGGATACACCCTGTGCCTGCACCGTGAATGCAGTCGGCATGAGGTGATCGCAACCTTGAAGCACGCATTGACGCCTGCAGAGATCCCCAAGATCACGCTGCCGGGTCTGTCGCTGTCAGGTTCTGGCGGCCTGGTGTCCCAGGCCCTGCCGATTACCCAGTACGCCTGTTGGCGTCAGATCCGCTTGGACAATGCCCGCGCCCACCTGGCCACGACCAGCCTGGACGTCTTGTGCGAGGCCTTGGGCTGCGTCGCTGACTTCGGCCCCGCGTATGAACCCGATGATCGGCCGTTCATTGAGCGCTTCTTTGGAACACTGACCAATACGCTGTCGCGGCGCCTGCCTGGGGGTTTGCCCAGCAAACAGGCGACAACCTCCAAACGCTCGCGCGAAGCTGCCAAAGATCTGAGCCTGGTTGTCACGGTCCAAGAGCTCGAAGAGTTGTTGGATGCCACCGTATGGAACTACCACGGCACACCCCACTCCAGCCTGGGGGGCCTGACGCCTTTGGAGCGCATGAGCCAACAACTCGATGGGGTAGGGCTGCCACCGGTTCGCCTGCGCCGCGTGCCAGAGGCCCTGCGTAACCGCTTGGAACTGCTGCACGACCCGACGTTCTGCCTGGTGCATGGCAATGTGGGCCGCGGGGAGCGGCCTTACATCTCCTTCATGCATGTGCGCTACACCAGCGAACAACTGGCGCGCAGTTCGAACTTGATTGGAAAGCAACTGCGGGTGTATTTTGATGCGAAGGATTTGCGCACGCTTCGGGCATTCACCGAGGAGGGTCAGCCATTGCATGATTTGTTGGCCGGCGGCCCCTGGCGCCATGAAGCGCATTCCTTGCGGCTGCGCCAGGAGGTGTTCAAGGCCAAGCGGAACAAGCAACTGGTGTTCATGGCCGGCGAAAGCCCGATTGATGCATTCGTCAAACTGCGCCGGGCCAAGGCACCCAAATCGCGCAGGGCGGCCAGCGATCTGGCGCGCGTGCAGCGGGAGCGCCGTGATGCTCCTGTAACCGCGCCCCATCCGGTGGAGCCATCGGCTCAGTTGGCCACCGGAGTGGTCAAAGGCAAGAAGCTGCGCATTGCGCGCGGTTTTGCGCGGTAAAAAGCAAATACAGCTTGCGGGCCGCCCGGGCGGCACCGACGGGTCATTGGCGCAATTGAGCGCCATGAGGTCGGGCCGGGGCCTTCATGCCGGCCGCAAGCGCCGAGAAGGCGTGAAAGGCATTCATGACCGATTCCATGCAACCGACAGTGGCGGCAACGCGCGTCAAGCAAACATCGCCCAAAAAGGCCGCGCCCGTCTGGACCGTGCCGCAACCGGCCTCGTTGACACTGCAAAACCATCCCCTGGTGCGTCGGCACTACCGAGTCGCGACCGCCGCCATTGAACAGTTTGTTGACCTGGTCGAGCGCTGTATTCGTGTGTTGGTCCCGGGCGCCCTGATCCATGCCCGCCCGCGCATGGGCAAGACCCACGCCATTGACTATGTCGCGCTGCACCTCGAACGCCACCGTCCCGACATCCTGGTGCTGCGTATGTCCTGCGAGCACCATCGCAGTGATTTTGAAGGGCCATTCTTCAGTACCTTGCTGAGCGCGGCCGGTGTGCGCCACCCACAGCCAAAGTCGATTACAGATAAACGCTTTGCGCTCATGTGCAGGTTGAGTGAACAACTACAGATGCGTGCGGGACACATCGTGGTCCTGCTGTGTGACGAGGCCCAGCGTTTGTCAAAACATGCCCTGGAATGGCTGCGTGATGTTCATGACCAACTGGCACACCATGGTGTTCGCCTCTTAACGTTTCTCGTGGGGCAACCCCAACTCATGGAACAGAAGGCGCATTACCAGCTCAGCGGTGACGAGCAGATTGTGGCGCGGTTCATGATCGAGCAACAACACTTTCGGGGAATTGGCGATGCGGTGGATGCCGCCACCTGCCTGGCCAGCTATGACCTGAGTCGCTACCCCGAGACCACTGGCAAGACGTTCACCGAGTTCTTCTACCCGCGGGCGTGCGAGCGCGGCTTGTTGCTTGAGCAATCGGCGGCCATGTTATGGAACACGTTTGTCAACGCGCACGCGTCTGCGCAGTTGGCCGGTCCGGCGGAAATTCCCATGGACTACTTCACGCGCGCGGTGGAAAGTGTATTGCTGCAGGGGGCGCAGTGGGACACGCAGGACCTGGCGTTGGGAGTGGCGCACTGGGAACGCGCGGTCAAGGAGTCCGGTTATGTTGCGGCCCAGCAGACCGTGTCGGTCATGCCTGGACAGTGATTGCAATGGCACTGCCAATCATCGTGCCGGCGTGGGAGTTTGAGCTGCAGGACAGGTTCCAAAATACCCATGCCTTGCCATCAAAACGTCTGCCGCCTCGGCCAATCAGAATACTGCGGCCGCTAAACGCCGCAGACACTGAGACGCGTGAACCTACCGAGCGGGAGTTGCTGATCACGCGATGGTGCCGGGTCGCCAACGTGTACTCACCAACGCCCTTTGGGCGCAAGGCGACGGCCTCGATTTACAACCGCTTAGCGAATGACACGGAGTCGGCCGACTGTGGGGTCAGCTTGTTGGCCACTTGCGAATGGCTGCTGCGCAAACGGTTTCGTCGGGAGTGGGCGCTGCTGGACACCGCGAAACGCGCCCAGGTGCTCACATTGGTGAAGCGGTTCAAGACAGAGGCCCCCATCTTTGGAGCAACTGAGCTGGCGGCCGACGCGGCCGCGTGGACCTTGTTTGCGATGTATTGGTGTGGAGCAAGTCATCCGGCTGCGTTGTTCAAAGAGTCCTTGCATCCGCCGACCGGGCTGGTGCGATGGATCAGCCAGTTTCACATCGATCAGCAGAGGAACCAGGTGCGTGAGATTCAGGAGCAGTTTGCCCACTATCTGGGTGTAACCAGAGGTCTCTGTGATGTTCTGGTTCGGAGAATGCTGAAGCGAACTGCCAGCGTGGCGTTGCTGCGGGAACTGTGCGATTTCTGATTTAGTGGCAACATTACTACTTGTTGGTGTCAGTATTACTACACTTCACGCCAGCAGGCGCGGTAGCGTTCCCGTTGCTGACGTGATGCGGTTAGTTCGGTACCGCGCCCTCGAATACTTGGTGGTAAGGGCGGATGGTTCCCCCAGAAAGGGATCCCCTGGTTTTTTGGTGCAATAGTGAGGGGCAGCTTTGGCCCATCGAACCAAGGGAACAAATGGCCGGTCCTGACCTTCGCCGTGGACAGCAGTGGGCACGTTTGAGTCGCTGGCTCAAGTCAGGTTTCTGGTAATTTCACTGAGGAAATTTTGACATCCAGTTAGCTGCCGTTCGTGAGCGTCAGCACTTGGCCCAGTGCTGAAATTGACCGCCGCCGGCTCAGCTACTGCAATCGCTGCGCTGCCGACGGCCAGTCCAACACACTGAAATTCGTCCGCGAAAGACCGCTTACGAGATTCTGGCACGGCCAGCGACTGGCAGCTTCCGGCGAAAGCGAACGTCGGCTCTCGCACATCCTTTGAGTTTCTTTAGGCGTCGGCGAAGGGCAGCAATGGGTCTACTGGAGCCCGTCGAGTGAAAACGGGGCAAATTTTGGTCGGCTGACCTCAACAGACCCTCAGCGGTCAGCCAACTTGGCAAAATACCTCATCCAAACCGGCCGTTC
>DAOSLL010000217.1:0-6437 GCA_035368905.1 Rhodoferax sp. | reverse complement strand
TCACCCATTGGGTGGCAGCGCTACGCACCCGGTTGAGCCACTGGCAACACGCTTGGGGTCGTTGCTCCTCCTGGCGGTCAGGAGCCCGCGTCGTCGTCTCCCCTCGCAGCTTGCTGCGACACGCAGGGCGCAGCCATGCCACAAGGCTGGCCTGCTTCAAGCCGTCCAAACCTGCGCGGGCAGGTTTGGAGCCGCGGCTTTCGCCCTGCCCAACCGCACCACCAGCAGCCCACTCGGGCGCGTCCAAATGAGGAATCTAGAGGAATCTAGGACCAACCATTTTTTGATAAGAACCAATTTGCGCTGAAACGATGCGTTTGGGTAGTTGACTTTCAGGGTCCAAGCCCGAAAATGCTGCGGTTTGGCAAAGGTGCTCCGGGCCACGGTTGCGGCGCGCCATTTCTTGGTTGTCCTGAAGCTTCATTCGTTGCCCGACCGTGCCACCACCATGCAAAAGCCTCTTCGTTCCATAACCGAGCTGCGCCAGCGCGCCGAGGCAGAACTGCGCCGAAAGGGGCCGCAGGTGCCGGATACGCTGCAGGACTTGTCGCGTGAGCAACTGCAACAATTGCTTTATGAGCTCAGCGTTTTTCAGTTGGAACTGGAACTGCAGAGCCAGGAGCTATTGCAAGCCACCAGTGAACTGGAGTCGTCACGCGCCGACTACGCGGACTTGTACAACAGCGCGCCGGTTGGTTATTGCACGCTGGACGAATCCGGGCGGCTATTGCAGGTCAATTTGGCCTGTGCGCGGTTGTTGGGGCAGGATGTGGCGGATTTGACCGGCAAACTGCTGCGCCATTTTGTTGACCCGATTGACCGTTCGGTGTTCGCCTCATTCTGCTCTGACTTGTTGCAAAGCGGCCACACCAAGGCGGTCGAGATCAGGTTGACCGGCCATGCTGCTGCACCGATCTGGGTTTTGCTGGAAGCCTCGTTGACACGGCAACCAGACACCCATCCGCTGCTGCGCGTGATCATGGTGGATGTCAGTGCGCGCAAGCTCGCGCAGCAGGCCGCTGACAGCAGCCACGATACGCTCAAAGGCATTCTTGACACCACGCTTGACGGCTTCTGGCAACTCGACCGCGCCGGTCGGCTGCTCGATGTGAATGCGGTTTATTGCCAGCAGTCAGGCTATCGGCGGGCTGATCTGCTGGGCTGCCTGGTGGATGATTTTGATGCTCAGCAGAATCCGTCTTGCATCGCTGAGCAACTCAAGCACCTGATCCGGTACGGTCACATGGTTTTTGAGACCCGCCATCGTCGTCAGGACGGCTCGCTTTGGGATGTCGAGGTGAGTGCCACCTTTGACCCGCAGGGCGGCGGCCTGATTTACGCTTTTTGCCGCGACGTTACGGCGCGCAAGCAAACCGCCCGGCAACTTGCTGACAGCGAAGAGCGCTGGAAGTTTGCAGTAGAGGGATCAGGCGAAGGGGTTTGGGACTGGCACATCGATACCGGCCATGCGGTGTTCTCAAAGCAATACAAGGAAATGCTCGGATATGCCGAGGAAGACATCGGCAACGATGCCTCTGAATGGACCAGTCGGGTGAACCCGCAGGACATGCCGCGGGTCATGCAGGTTCTGCAAGACCATCTGGCTGCCAAGACCAGTGCCGTGCGGGTTGAATTTCGCATGCGCTGCAAAGATGGCAGTTGGCGCTGGATGTTGGGACGCGGCATGGTGGTGGCGCGTGATGCTGCTGGCAAACCGGTGCGGCTGGTTGGTACCAACAGTGACATCCACGAACCAAAGCAGGTGCAGCAGCAGGAACAGTTGCACCGCCTGGTGCTGGAGTTGCTGAGTTCTGATGCGCCCTGGGAACAGGTGCTGCTGGCGCTGGTGCAGGGGGTTGGGCAGGCTGTCCCTGACGTGTTGTGCGCCATCTTGCTGCTCGATGAAGCGGGCAGCCGGTTTGTCTACAGCGTGGCTCCCGGCCTGCCTGATTCTTTTACCTCTGCGGTGCTGCGTGCGTCGGCTGATGCCGGGGTCGGCTGCTCTGGCCTGTTTGCCTGTACCGGCGAGCGCCAGATGGTGCCCGACATGGCAGCCCATGCCGGCTGGCAACAGGTCTGTGCCGAGGCGGCGTGTGCCGGTCTGGCGGCCTGTTGGTTGCAGCCCATACGCGGTACTGCCGGGCACGTGCTGGGCAGCTTTGTGGTGTACCGCCGCCAGACTCATTGCCCTGATGCAGCCGAAATCGCGCTGGTTGAAAACTGTGCCCACCTTGCTGGCATTGCTCTTGAACGGCATCGGGCGGCCGAAAAGCTGCGCGCCAGTGAAGCGCATTTCCGGTTGCTGACAGAAGATGTGTCAGACGTGGTGTGGAAGCTCGATGTGGACTTTCGGGTGACCTACATCAGTCCGGCAGATGAAGCCATGCGCGGCTATCGTGCCGATGAGGTGATTGGTAGCAGCATGCTGGAATGGCTGGCCCCAGAAGGGGTCGCAAAGATTGAAAAACGCCTGGAGGCCTGGGCCGACATGGGGCAGTTGCCGCATGGCTCGGTGATTGACGAGGTGCAACAGCGTTGCAAGGACGGCCGAATGATCTGGACCGAAGTGCTGGCCAGAATGGAGTTTGACGCGCTCGGGCGCATCTCTGGCTTTCATGGCACCACCCGGGACATTTCCCGTCGCCGACTGGCGCAGGCGGCCTTGCAAGAGAGCGAAGACCGCTTTCGCACCATAGTGGAACACTCGCCCGATCCGGTTGCGGTGTTTCGCGCCGGTCGGCTGATTTATGCCAACAGTGCCGCTGTGCGCCTGCTCAGAGCCCCTAATGTGCAGGTTTTGATGGGCGTTTCTATGCTGGAGCTGGTGCATCCCGACAGCAAGTTGGCGGTGCAAGTGCGTGCCAGTGCGCTGCAGCGACCAGGTGACACGACTGATCTGCTGGAAGAAAAGCTGCTCCGGCTGGACGGCACCACGGTGCATGTCGAGGCCCAAAGCACGGTGATGGTGTTCAACGCAGAGCCGGCGATTCATGTCACGGTGCGCGACATCAGCGTGCGCAAGCAGGCTGAGGAACGTCTGCGCCTGGCAGCCGCCGTGTTCAACCACACCCGTGAGGGCATATTGGTACTGTCGCTGGCCGGCATTGTCATTGATCTCAATGACGCGGTGACTCGCTTGACTGGCTACAGCCGCGCCGAGGTGCTGGGGCATAGCCCGCGTGAGCGGTTTTGTGCCGAGTTGCATGCCCCAGAGGTCTATGAGGTGATGGCACGCGAGTTGCACGAAAAGGGTTTCTGGTCAGGTGAACTCTGGAACCGGCGCAAGAATGGTGAAGTGTTTGCCTCTTTGCAGGCCATCAGCATGGTGCGCGACGAGTCGGGTGTCGAACAGAGCCTGGTGGTGCTGTTTTCAGACATTTCGGCCCTGAAGGTGCACGAAAAGGAGCTGGAGAGAATGGCGCACTTTGATGTGCTGACCGGCTTGTCGAACCGGGTGTTGCTGGCGGACCGAATGCGTCAGGCGATGGCGCAGGCGCTACGGCGCGAGCAATCGATTGCGGTGGTGTATCTGGACCTCGACGGATTCAAGGCGGTGAACGACAGCCGGGGTCATACGGTTGGTGACCGTCTGTTGATGGCGCTGGCCAACCGCATGAGGCAGGCGTTGCGCGAAGGTGACACCTTGGCTCGGGTTGGTGGCGACGAATTTGTTGCCTTGCTGGTGGACATTGACCGGACTGGCTGCGACACCATGGTGGCACGTCTGGTTGATGCGGCAGCGCAACCGGTGCTGATGGATGGTTTCAGCGTGCAGGTGTCGGCTAGCCTGGGGATCACTTTTTACCCGCAGCCGCATGACATTGACGCCGAACTGCTGCTGCAGCAGGCCGACCGCGCGATGTACCAGGCGAAACTGGCGGGCAAGAACTGCTACCGTTATTTTCAGGCGGAACCGGCTCGGGCAACGAACCTGATGGCTGGGCTCGCGCCAATTGACTGCCCCGGTGAAGTGTGCGATTAGAGCTTGGTTTCTAAATATTTGCTGCACTGCAGCAAAACCCCAGTAAAATGTCGGGTAATCCCTAATAGTTGTATCATGTTGCAGTGCAGCACAGCTTCTGTGAAGCTTCTGTGGGAGCATAAAAACCAATATTTGAAAGATGCCATCATGATGATCACCTTTGACCAAATCAGCGCCTCCAGCAGTGCCAATCTGAACACTGTCAAGGGGCTGTCTACCAAGACTTATGTCGGCTTTGGCAAGATGCTTGAACTGAACCTGGCTTCAGTGCGGGATTTGATGAATGGCATTTTTACCCATATCGAGCGCCTGCTGGCGGCCCGCGATGCGCAGCAATTCCTCGCGTTGCAAACAGACCAACTTGAGCCCCTGGCCGCGCGGGCAACTTCGTATGGACGGCATGTGTATGGCATCGCGGTGGAGGCCAGCGCCGAGTTCGCCAAGACCTTTGAAGGCAAAGCCGCTGAAGGCCAGAAGGTCCTCGGTCAAGTGATGCAGGAGATCGTCAAAAACGCACCGCCGGGTTCCGAGTCGGCTGTGGCTGTGATCCAGAAAGCCCTTGCTTCCAGCCAAAGCGCGATGGATTCGGCTCAGGCAGTCACCAGAAAGGCGCTGGTTCTGACGGCCAACATCACCGCTGCGGTGGTCGCGCAAGATTGAACTGACAAGCTGATTCGCTCAGGGTTCAGGACAAAAAAAAGCACCTTCGGGTGCTTTTTTGTTGGGCGCATGATGCCGCTCAGGCATAGGTGACCCATGCGTCGAATTCGAGCGCATCCAGATGTGGCAAGGTGTTGAAGGTTTGCAACGCGTGGTATTTCGGCGTGAAGGCGAACTCGGTGACGGAGCTGTTGCGCAAACGCATGTTGAGTTCCACCGTGGCATCGGACGGTGTCGCCAGCACATGGCCGATGGCGCAGGCAATTGGCCCGCCGCTTGACACCAGCAGCACTTGTTGCGCATCGGTTTGCCGGATGTAGTTCAGCACCTCGACCACCCCCTGCTGGAATTGCCGCCAGTCGGGCATGCCGACTGGCTGGGTTTTGCCCAGCATCCAATGCGTCAGGCCAACGCGCAGCAGGCGAAAGTAGTGGCGGTACTGGTCCGGTGGGCTGGCGGGCTCCAGCGGTGCCGGGTGAATCGCGCCAATGATCGCCCGGCTGTCGTATTCGTTCAGACCCGGCCATTGAACCGCTGTTAGTGGCACGCCCAAACCTTCGCTGATGCCCGCGAGCGTTTGCGTGTGCCGCCTCAGGGTGCCGCTCAGGATGGCATCGAAATGCAGGTCTTTGCGGGCAAAGTAGTGACCAAGGCGGACACTTTGCCGCTTCCCCAGCGCGCTGAGCTGGTCATAGTCGTCCGTGCCAAACGAGGCCTGGCCGTGACGAACGAGGTAAAGAGTTCCCATGCGGGCAATTCAGGCAATACCAGAGGGTTTGTTTGTCACGTCTTGGATGATCTTGCCGTGGTGTGGCAAAGACAGACCTTCAGGTGGCTGGGACGGTTCATGGGCAAATTATGTTGCGCTGCGTTTGCATCAGCCTGACACCGTCGCCGTGTAAATCTGCAGGGCTTTGGCCAGTGCTGCGACACCCCGTTGGATGTCGGCGACGCTGGGGGTGACAAACGACAGCCGCAGCGTGCGGGGGTCGCCCAAGTCGGCGTAAAAAGGCGCGCCCGGCACAAAAGCCACACCCTGGTCAATGGCAAATGGCAGCAGGTCAGCCGCGCTCATGCCAGCAGGCAGGCGGGCCCACAAAAACATGCCGCCCGCCGGGGTGTTCCAGGTCAGTGACTGGTCCGGCTGGATTTTGTGGTTGGGGAAATGCTGCGCCAGCGCGGCCAGCATGGCATCGCGCTGCGCTTTGTAAAGCGCACGGATGGTCGGCACATGGTGATCCAGAAAGCCATCTTTCATCACTTCGGCAATCATGCGTTGGTTGAAACCCGGGCTGTGCAGGTCAGCGGCCTGCTTGGCTTGCAGCAGCTTGGGGTAAACCGCCTTGGGGGCGACCAGAAAACCCAGGCGCAAGCCAGGTGCCAGCACTTTGGAGAACGAGCCCAGGTAAATGCAGCCCTGCGGGTTGCGCGCCGTCAGCGAGGCGGGTGGCGGGGTATCGAACCACAGGTCGCCGTAGGGGTTGTCTTCAATCAGCGGCAGGCCGCGTTGGGAAGCCAGCGCACTGAGTTCGGCGCGGCATTGCTCGGACATGGTGCGGCCAGTGGGGTTCTGAAAATTGGGCAACACGTAGAGAAACCGGGCATCGGGCAGTTTTGCACTCAAATCAGCCAGATCCAGACCGCTGCCAGCATTGGCCACGCTGACCACTTCGGGCTCCATCGGGACAAAGGCCGACATCGCACCGAGGTAGGTGGGTGCCTCGACCAGAATTTTGCTGCCCGCGTCGATCAGCACTTTGGCCACCAGGTCCAGCCCCTGCTGCGACCCGGTGGT
>DAOSLL010000216.1:0-6480 GCA_035368905.1 Rhodoferax sp. | reverse complement strand
GCGCGTCATCCGTACGACGCGCTGATCCTGTGCGAGCCGGATTTTGCGTTTGTGCAGGATGGCACGCGACGCGACGATGGATTTCGCCAGCGACAGCACGACTGGTATTTGACGCAATTGCAGAATGTGCACTGCCCCGTACTGCGGCTGGACAAAGATGTTCCCACCCGCGTGCGCAATGCGGCCCACTGGTTAAACCGGGTCCTGGGGGTGCATGCGTCGGCCTCGCAGGAGGCTGATAGGCCCGCAAGCCCCAGTCCCACCTGGCTGGCCCAAAGAATGTTGCCGCCAGGCCCGATTTCGAACCGGTAAACCATGGGTGGCATGGTTGATTGGAAGATGGCTGGCAACGACAGCAACGCAGTGGGAGCGGTCAGTCGAATCAAAATTGGGAGTACCCGGTTTGGGCCAGTTGCGGGCATCCGTGAACGACTGCTTTCCAATGGTGCATCGGATCGCCTGCCTGTTAGACTAGAGAGAACATATGCCTTCGAGACATCTTGCTGCATGCTTTTTCATGCATAGTAGGTTTAATGAGCTTCTATCCGTGCAGCCAACCCCATGCGCATCAGTTTCGTACCGACTCTCGATCAAATGAATGAAATTGCACTTCTACTATGCGGCGACAACTCGGAGGGAACTGGAAAAATTGCCCTTGACCAACTTGCGAGTTCACTTCGAAGTTTCTCCGCAAAGGCAGCCACGTTTTTGACCGAGGACATCACAGACGAAGCCCTTAGCTTCGGCCCCTTTTGCTCACGCGTTCTCCTCGAGAATGGCTGCGCTGCACTTGTGGGACGTCTCGACTCGTTCCGTATGCTCTATTTGAGCGAGTTCCAAGCGCAGCCGGAATATGAACCAGGGAAGCGTGCGAAGTCAGCATTTGCTTGGTCTGGTGATGTGATACCTGATGAAAAGCCCAATCAAGCTTTGTGGAGTATCGATCACGACCTTCCCAAAATCAGTCGCGCGCTGTTTTCCAAGTATTTCGAACATATCTTCTGGAAACCCGCAATAAATAGAATGCTTGACTACGTTTCTAGCCTTGAGTCTGATCCTTTGCTAGCCGATGTGGCCAATATTGATCCAGATCGATTCATAGATGAAACCAAGGGCAGGAGTATCCAGCTCTATTCAACTTTGTCAAAAGGAGTGCATTGGGAGTTTTTCACGAGCGCGCTACTATTTGACGAAGCCACTGTTAAAAATTCAATCCGGGAAACATTTTTGCTTGTGGCAAATCTCGGGCTGGTCTCCCATTTCGTGCACACCGCATACGCATCCCTCGCTCCCGACGAAGCGGCTAGATGCTACAAGGCAATCAGAAGGCTCGTACCTTGAATACCTGTAACGACACTAATTTGGACTCTGGCCTCATCCTCGCCGCAGAAGAATGCCCTCCAAACCAATTTGAAAATTACCACCGATTTTCGTTACACGACGAAGTCATAATTCGAAAGTTGAGCGCTCACGGACCAGTCCTCGTGCGAGGCGGTCGAGGCAGCGGAAAGAGCGCACTCTTGATTGAGTCCTTTCGACGGATGAGGGTGTCAACGAGTGTGTTTCCCGTCTACGTCAGCCTACGGTACCTTCCCTTACTGCAATCGGACGGAAACGAGTATATCGGTCACTTCTGCATCCTTCTCTCCCAGGCAATTCAGAAGGAACTCAGCGACCGAAAGCTTGAGCACGACTTCGCAGAAGCGACAGATCAGGTGTCGCTACAGTTCGGTCTGACTGCTTTGGCGCAGGCGCTGAACATGAGGATTGTTCTGTTGTTTGATGACGCTGCACACATTGGTCGAGAAAAGCCGCTTGAGGTCTTCTTCGACTTGTATCGTACTTTGTCGAGTAGCCTCACTTCCTGCAAGGCATCGATCTATCCCGGCGTAACGAAATTCGGTGTCCGTTTCGATGTCTTCAATGACTCGACCGTAATCGATATTGGTCGATCCGACACCGCTTCTGCACCCGGGTTCTTTCCTGATGTAGTTAAAGCTCGGTATCCCCGACTTTCAGAGCGCGCTACTTTTTCCGACCGATTAGATCCCTCCCAATTTGCTAACCTTCTTGGACGCGCCGTGGTCGGCAATCTACGTGGGTTTATATTGGCCTGTAATAGATTCGACAATAAGGACAAAATCGGAATTCCTGAAGTATCGCAATGTCTACTTGATATGGCATCCGACTACTTCTGGCCACTAATGGATGAGGTGGCGCCGAAGCTTGGTATCTACGAAGCTCTCGTTGATCCAGCTAGAGAAGTTTTTGGCGTTATTGTTGATCACGCGACGAAAACGGTTAAAAGTAATACTCGAAATACTGCTCAAGACCGGATTTTGATACATCGGCAGACGGTTAGCCAATTTCTAAAGATATTTGAAATTCTCGAATACCTCGGCTTCGTCGCAAGACGTGAGGCTTCGCGTGCGCTCAAATCCGGGGGGAGAGGCCCCATCTTTGCGATCAATCTATGCAGCCTACTTGAAGCAACCCCAACGAGGCGCCTGACTTCTGAAATGATTGAGGAGTGGCTACAAGGTACATCTGAGCCTGCCGAGTTGCATATTTCTGGAACTGCGTTTCATGCAATAAAGTTGCCACAACTGCAAGATGAGACTGGGTTGGCGATCCTTGATAAGGAAATTAAGGTGCTCGGTAGGTCGCCAGCCTATCCATATGGTCTAACCGATAGCATCATTCAACGCTTGAGTACAGCCGGTATGACAACTGTGGGGCAACTCGCCAATGCGACAGACAAGGAGCTTGATGACATTGAATATATCGGCGAGGTGAAGATTCAAGTTATCCGCGACGTAGTGTTTCAAGCCATTTGGATGTAGCCCAGCGGAATGCAGCTGATTTCAAGGGTCTGCTTTGGGTCTGTATTTCCACCCATCTGAAGGTCCGCTTCGGGTCGAGTCCTGCCGATGGTCGCTGAAAGTCAAATGTCGCTGTCGGGTCTCCAGAAGCCTGTCACCCTCGATTCAACAAGCAACCTATCTGCTATAAACTAAAGAGCTAGCGACGCATATACAACGGGGGCTACAGGCCAATTTGACATATAAACGCCAGGCACTCGGCACTGTCCCTACCAGCACCATCCGCCAAACGTCCGGCAAACCCCCGTTGACCCACAGCTTGCGGTATTCAAACCGCCCTTGCGCACAATCAATGGCATCGGCGTAGCGGCCGGACAGGGCGGCCCCGATTTCTGGTACTCCAGTATGAGGGGCCGCCCTGTCCGGCTGCTGCGCAGCGCCAGCTCGTCGCACCACCAGACACCAGGCGCACAGACCCCGTCGGCACGGCATGAATCACCCGCAAGAAACAGAACTTTTATCTGACAACAAATTCCAGCGACTGGACGAGCTGAGGCTTTCCAGAAAATCGGCTTCTGGAAAACCGCCTGTTGCTGACCGATCAAAGCCAAATGTGTCTGTGAAATGCCAGCGACCCGGCATCATTGACGACTCATTGACGACTCATTGACGGCTCCAAAGTTGGCATCAAAACCAGATCGCCGTTCAGTCAGAATGGCTTGACGCATTGCCCTTTGGTCCGCGCATCATCGTCAGCGCCAGCACGGCAGAGCTGACCATCAGCAGCAAGCTCACCGCGTTCAACACCGGCGTGGCACCCTCGCGCATGCGGCCATACATCATCACGGTCAGCGGCGCGTCAGAGCCGACCAGCATCAAGGTGGTGTTGAAATTTTCGAAACTCATCAAAAACGAAATTGCCGCCGAGCCAATCATCGCCGGTTTCAGGTACGGCAGGGTAATCGTCCATAGCACCGCTGCGCGCGATGCACCCAGGTTGTAGGCGGCTTCTTCCAGCGTCACGTCAAAGCGTTTGAGCCGCGCGGTGATGGTCAGCGTGGCAATCGACACAATGTACGAAAACTGGCCCAGCACCACCAGCGGCAGGCCGGGGCGCAAAAAGTCCAGTTCCAGCCCCCACAGGTCGTCAGCCTGGTTGGCAATGCCACTGGCGAAAGCCAGTATCGAAATGCCCAGAATCACCCCCGGAATCACCAGTGGTGCCAGCATCAGCATCGACAGTGCCTGCTTGCCGCGAAACTGGGTGCGCTCGATCAAAAACGCGTTGGCGGTGCCGACCAGCACCGACAGCACGGTCACCCAGCAGGCCACCACCACGCTGGTCCAGATGCTGCCGAGCATGGCGGCATCGGCAAACAGCCCGAGCCGTTTGGCATCGGTGCCACCCAGGAACCAGTCAAGCGTGAAACCGCGCCACGGTGGCGCTGGGTAGGAAGCGTCATTGAAGGCAAATACCGCCACAACTGCCAGTGGCAGGAACAGGAAGGCAAAAAACGCCACACCGTACAGCATCGTACTGGTGCGCAACCACAGCGGGCGGGGCAAGGATGCAATCACCGCGCTGACCCACCAATAGTTGAATGAAATTGGCCTCCAGCCCAGGCAGCACATGCGCTGACAGCTATTGATTCAAGAGCATTCAATGGGCAACCAGGCATGATCAAGACCTTTGCATCACTTCGCCAAACTTTTGACCGCTGAGTTTGAGGCCAGCCCAGACGATGGCGGTTGACAGGCCCAGCAGCAAAAAGCCAAACGCCGCGCCCTGCTCCCAGTTAAAGCGGGTGATGAACTGGGTGTAAATCTGCTCGGTGAACCATTGCGAGTTTTTGCCACCCAGCAGCGTGGGTGTCAGGTAGTTGCCCAGCGTCAGCATGAACACCACGATGCAGCCCGCCACAATGCCGGGCGCAGCATGCGGGATGACGATCTGGCGCAGGATTGACCAGCCGTTGCCGCCCAGGTCGTAGGCGGCTTCAATCAGCGAGTCGTCCAGGCTTTCCAGCGCGCTGATCAGCGGAATCACCATGAACAGCATCGAGGTATAGACCAGTCCGACCAGAATGGTGGCATCGTGGTACAGCATCTCGATGGGTGCCGGGGTTACGCCCAGGCCAACCAGCAGCGCGGGCAACACGCCGGACTCGCGCAGCAAGATCATCCAGCCCAGCGTGCGCACCGTCTCACTCACCCAGAATGGGATCAGGCACATCACAAACATCATCGACTTGACCCGACCCCGGGCAATCTTGGCGATGGTCCAGGCAATCGGAAAAGCCATCAGCAGCGTGATGGCGGTGGCCACAATCGACATCAGCGCAGTGCGCACAAAGGTGTGCCAATACAGCGGCTCGTCAATAAAGGTGGCGAACTGCGCCAGACTGGGCTCGTACACCCTTGGCGCCACCCGATGGCGCAGCGACAAAATGCCCAGCTCCAGATGCGGCAGCACGATCAGCCCGAGCAGCCACAACAGCGCCGGCGCCAACAGCAGCATCAGCATCAGCCGCGCCGAGTTACGCGACACGTCAGGGGTTTCAGCTAAAGACATGGGCGTTGGAGCTGGTGCCAGCGGCAAAACACACCACGCGTTGCGGGTCAAAGCCAAATGTCACTGCCTGGCCCACGCTCAAGTGGGCGAACTCACCGGTTTGTGGCAAGGCGATGCGAAACTCGGTTTGCGTGACTGCCTCTTGCAGTAGCACGGCCGAGTTGGCACCGTCAAACAGCAGGCTCTCAACCCGCGCGCTGTAACTTGGCAGCCCGGCATCGGCCAACACCGCCGCATCCTGCACCAGACGGGCGACTTCGGGGCGGACAAAGGCCTCAACCGCGTCGCCCTGCGCCAGTTTGCCAATGGCGCGCGCCGGTATCACCAGGCCTTTGGCGGTGGTCACGCTGACCTGCTCGCCCAAGACAGAGGTGGCGCGCCCGGCCATGCGGTTGTTGGCCCCGACAAAACCCGCCACAAACGGGGTTTGCGGCTCGTAATACAACTGCTGCGGTGTGCCCACCTGTTCAAACTTGCCCTGGTTCATCACCGCCACATGGTCTGACAGCACCAGCGCCTCGGACTGGTCGTGGGTGATATAGACAAAGGTGGTGCCAAACACTGCCTGCAACTGCTTGAGCTCAATCTTCATGTGCTCGCGCAATTTAAGGTCCAGCGCACCCAGCGGCTCATCAAGCAGCAGCAGCGTGGGTTCGAGCACCAGGCTGCGGGCAATCGCCACACGCTGCTTTTGTCCGCCCGAGAGCTGATCGACCCGTTTGTTCTGCGCACCAGACAGGCTGACCCGCTCCAGCATGTTGCCAACACGGCGCTTGATTTCATCCTTGGCGACACCACGGCGCGCCAGGCCGTAACCGACGTTGTCGCCCACATTCATCATCGGAAACAGCGCCAGGTGCTGAAACACCATGTTGACCGGGCGCTTGTTGGGCGGCACGCCATTCATGGGCTTGCCACCAATCAGGATGTCGCCGGAGTCGGCTTCCAGAAAACCTGCAATCATGCGCAGCAGCGTGGTTTTGCCGCAGCCAGAAGGCCCCAGAATCGAGAAAAAACTGCCGCGCGCCACCTCAAGCGACAAATCATCCACCGCGCGGAAAGCACCGTAGTGCTTGGCCACGCGGG
>DAOSLL010000215.1:0-6564 GCA_035368905.1 Rhodoferax sp. | reverse complement strand
AATGCTTTCGACACCGGGATATTTCAGAATTTCACGCACCGCCATGCCGTCGCCGCCGCCCAGCACCGCTACCTTTCTGGGGGAACCAGCGGCGGCATAGGCGGCCATCACCGGGTGCACCAGCGCCTCGTGGTAGCGGTACTCATCGCGCTGGGCAAACTGCAGGTTGCCATTGAGAAACAGCCGGTAGCCAGCGCGCCCCGCGCCGGGTGCGTGGGTGACCACAATGCGCTGGTATGGCGTGGTTTGGGCCAACACCACCAGGTCCTGGTAGAGCTTGCCTTCGGTCCAGGTGGTCAGCGACTCGGCACCGGCCATGCCAGCGCCTAGGGTGGCCAAAGTCAAGCCACAGGCCATCGCATGCGCTGACCACTGGCGCAGCTCATGGCGAAACAGCCACAGCGCCCACACCGCCACGCTGGCGTTCATCAGGCCAAACAGCAGCCCGGTACGAATCAGGCCAAGTTGGGGAACGAGCACCAGCGGAAAGGCCAGCGACACCGCCAGCGCACCCAGATAGTCAAAGGTCAGCACCTGCGACACCAGGTCTTTCAATGCCACATTGCGTTTCAGGATGCGCATCACCAGCGGAATCTCCAGCCCGACCAGCGTGCCGACCAGCAGCACCAGACCGTACAGCAGCCCCCTGAAGGCCCCTGGCAATGTTGCATTTGCTACAAATAAGAGAGCTGGTAGCGCCCCACCAATAAGGGCTACAAGCAGTTCTATCCTTAAAAAATGGGCGGGAAGCTGGCGCTCGAAAAAGCGCGACAAATAAGAGCCCAGCCCCATCGCAAACAGGTAGCTGCCGATGATGGTGGAAAACTGCAGTACCGAGTCGCCCAGCAGATACGAGGCCAGCGCCCCGGCCGCCAGCTCATACACCAGCCCGCAGGCGGCCACCACAAACACCGAGGCCAGCAGCGCGACTTCAAGCGGGCGTGGTGTGGGAACGGCACTGGGTGTTGTGGTCATCGGCTGAAGTGGAAGGTAGGGCAGACAGCTATTGTGATGCTTGCACTGCTGCTGGACTGGGTGGCGCAAGATGCGCAAGCGTTGGCAAGCACCCCAACCGCCACGCTTGAACGACGCATGCTGGCACAGCAGCCGCCAACGCCAGGCTATTGTTCAAAAATGGGGGCAGGCTGCGGTGTCTGTCGGGCTTGCCTGCTATCCTGGCTGATAGCGGTCGGTCAGGCCCAATGCATAGGCACCCAGCGCATTCACCCGAAAGTGGCGCAAGCCGTCGTAACGGCTTAAAAACGTCAGATCGTCGGCACCCCACAGGCTGCGAAAGTCATCGTCGCCACCGCCAGGCGCAGTTGGGTCAAGGTATGCCACATCCAGCAACCCGAGGGTGGCCGCGTACTCAAAAAGCAGCGCCAAAATATAACGGTGTTGCAAGATGTTCCAGCCGTTGCAGCCCGCATAGCCAAGGCTGCCGTACTGGCGATCAGCCAAGAACAGCTTCCAGGGGTTATGGGCGATGACAAAGCGCAGGTCGCTGGCCTGCATGAATCTGGAAAACTCATGCACCTCAATCCACTCGCCCACCGGGCAGGCTTGCAAGGCTTCTTCAATCGCGTCACGTCGGGGCGCTACCGCACTCATCACCCGGCCAGCGCTGTTTTGTCCCTTGATGTCATCGACCCGGCTGAATTCGTCGAGCAAGCGAGTTTTCTGCCATTTGCGCCACAGCGTGCGAATCACCTCGGCTGGTGGCGCATTGACCGCCTTGTTGCCGGCCGGGCTCAGCGCCAGTCGGCTGCCGATGCGGGTCGCGAGCCCACCGGCCTGCAACAGCAGTGGCCAGGCAAAGGCCTTGATCGGGCCGACCTGCTGCTCATTTTTGTCGCTGCCTTCAGGCCAGGGGTAGAAGTCACCATTGGGCAGCCGGGCCGTCAGCAAGCGCTGGGCCGCGCCGCTGGGCCGGGCGGTCTTTTCCCCAACCGTGATGCGCTCCTTGGGGATGGTTCGCAACATCAGCGTCAGTTCCTGCAAGGCATCAAGTTCGGTCAGGCGGATTGCCTGGCCCTCAACCGCATCGAGTTCCCGGCTGGATTTGATCTGCGCGGCGGCTGGCTCGGGCACGAACTCAAGCAGGCGCCGACACAAATCTGCCGGTACGCCAGGGTTGCGCCCGTTGACCATTTTGTGAATGAACAAACCCAGCGGGGTACTGTTGCGGCTGCTGCTGCGCAGTTCCCCTTTGCCCTGCACAAAGGCTGGCAGGCACTTGTATTTGGCTTCAAAAATTTCGCTTGAGAACTCACCCAGCGGGTCGTGTACCGCCTCTGCCACTGCCGCCTTTTGGGTTTCATCGAGTTTTTTCCAAAGTAACGGCAACTCGGCACCCAGCATTGCAGTCGCGATTGCCGCCACCAGATCGGCCTTGCGCCCGGTCACCGGCGGGCCTGGCAGGTGACGGGTCAGGCCTTTGAGATCGTCCACGCAAAGCAGCGCGAGAGCTTCGGACAAATTGACGTGCATGAGAAATCCTGCGGAAAAAAGTGGTGTATCCAGGCCAGCCTGGCGGTTATTCTTGCGTGATTGAATTGTGCTTGCAAAACGCTGGCTGGCGACCGGGCCGGGCAGCAGCCGGTAAAATCCGCTCTTCCAAGGAGCGTTGCAGCGGGCTACACGGCCCGTCAGGCTTGGATCGTGCTCAACGACGCTCACCTGATCAATCGTTTGCCCACAGGTGAGTCGCATGTCTGAAATCAATGTTCCCCCCATGAAGCTGTCTGGCCTGGAGCCGGTCATTATTGGCGCAGCCCCTGCTGCTGACGCTGCCTTGGGGCAGGCCCCGAGCGCCACGTTCGTCAATATTGGTGAGCGCACCAATGTCACTGGCTCCAAGGCTTTTGCCCGGATGATTCTCAATGGCGAGTTTGAACAAGCCCTGAGCGTGGCGCGCCAGCAGGTTGAAAACGGTGCCCAGATCATCGACATCAACATGGACGAGGCCATGCTCGACAGCCAGGCAGCGATGGTGCGGTTCCTGAATTTGATAGCGTCTGAGCCAGACATATCAAGGGTTCCGGTGATGATTGATTCGAGCAAGTGGAGCGTGATCGAAGCCGGCCTGCGCTGTGTGCAGGGCAAGCCGGTGGTCAACTCGATCAGCATGAAGGAAGGGGTCGATGCCTTCAAGCACCAGGCCAGGTTGTTGCGCCGCTATGGTGCCGCAGCGGTGGTGATGGCGTTTGACGAGCTCGGCCAGGCCGATACCTACCAGCGCAAGATCGACATTTGCCAGCGGGCCTACCGCATCCTGGTCGATGAGGTCGGTTTTCCGCCGGAAGACATCATCTTTGACCCGAATATCTTTGCCATTGCCACCGGCATTGAAGAGCACAACAACTACGCGGTTGACTTCATTGAAGCCACGCGCTGGATCAAGCAGCACCTGCCGGGCGCCAAGGTGTCGGGCGGGGTGTCGAATGTGTCGTTCAGCTTCCGTGGCAACGACCCGGTGCGTGAAGCGATTCACACGGTGTTTTTGTACCACGCGATCAAGGCCGGCATGGACATGGGCATTGTCAATGCCGGCATGGTGGGCGTTTACGACGACCTCGAGCCAGTGTTGCGCGAGCGGGTCGAAGATGTGGTGCTGAACCGTCGGCCACGCATCGCCGAGGGCGAGCCCGAGCAGTCCGCCGCAGAGCGTCTGGTAGACATTGCCGCCAGCGCCAAAGGTGCCGCCAGGGATGAATCCAGAAAACTCGAATGGCGTGGCAGCGCCGCGCAACCGGTCAGCGTCGAGCAGCGCCTGAGCCATGCCATGGTGCATGGCATCACCGATTTCATTGTGGCTGACACCGAAGAAGCGTACCAGGCGATCATTGCCAGGGGTGGTCGCGCGCTGCAGGTGATTGAAGGCCCGCTGATGGCTGGCATGAGTGTCGTTGGCGACCTGTTTGGCCAGGGCAAGATGTTTTTGCCGCAGGTGGTGAAAAGCGCGCGGGTCATGAAATCGGCGGTGGCGCACCTGATTGGCTACATTGAAGAAGAAAAGCGGCTAGACCAGGCTGTTGGCCGCGATGTGGCGACCAAGGGCAAGATCATCATGGCCACCGTCAAGGGCGATGTGCATGACATCGGCAAAAACATCGTCACCGTGGTGCTGCAGTGCAACAACTTTGATGTGGTGAATATGGGCGTGATGGTGCCGTGCCACGACATCCTGGCGCGTGCCAAGCTGGAGGGCGCCGACATGATTGGCTTGTCGGGCCTGATCACGCCGAGCCTGGAAGAAATGCAATATGTCGCCAGCGAGATGCAAAAGGACGATTACTTCCGGTTGCGCCAGATGCCGTTGCTGATTGGTGGTGCCACCACCAGCCGGGTGCATACCGCTGTCAAGATCGCGCCGCATTACGACGGCCCGGTGGTTTATGTGCCTGATGCGTCGCGCAGCGTTGGTGTGGCGCAAAGCCTGCTCGCCGAACGGGCCAGCAGCTTCATTGCCGAGTTGAACGCTGATTACGCCAGGGTGCGCACCCAGCACGCGAACAAAAAGCAGACCCCGCTGTGGCCGTTGGCCAAAGCGCGCGCCAACAAAACACCGATTGACTGGCTTGCTTGCCCGCCGACTCGGCCGAAGTTCATTGGTCGGCGGGTCTTCAAAAACTTTGACCTGAGCGAACTGGCTGGTTTCATCGACTGGGGTCCGTTTTTCCAGACCTGGGACCTGGCCGGGCCGTTTCCGGCTATTCTGCAAGACAAAGTGGTCGGTGCAGAGGCCACCAAGGTCTACGCCGATGGCCGTGCCATGCTCAAGCGGGTGATTGAGGGCCGCTGGCTCACCGCCAATGCGGTGCTTGGCCTGTACCCGGCCAATTCGGTCAATCACGACGACATCGAGATCTACACCGACGAGTCGCGCAGCACGGTGGCGATGACCTGGTACGGCCTGCGCCAGCAAGCCGCCAAAGAAGAAATAGACGGCCAGATGATGCCCAGCCGCTGCCTGGCGGACTTTGTGACGGCACAACAAAATGCTACTGAAAAGGTAGCTCCTGGCGCATATGACACGGGGGCTGGAGGCCAAAAAGACTTAAAAATGAGAGGCAGCGCCGAGGCCAGCGCTGCCGCAAGCGTCGGCGACTACATCGGGCTCTTCGCGGTGACGGCCGGTCTGAACATTGAACAAAAAGAAGCCCAGTTTCTGGCGGCGCATGACGACTACAGCGCCATCATGCTCAAGGCGCTGGCCGACCGCCTGGCTGAAGCTTTTGCCGAATGTCTGCACCACCGGGTTCGCACCGACCTGTGGGGCTACGCGCCATCCGAAGCACTGAGCCCGGCAGAGCTGATTGCCGAAAAATACGTCGGCATTCGCCCAGCCCCCGGCTACCCGGCCTGCCCCGACCACAGCGCCAAGAAAGACCTGTTTGCGCTGCTGCAATGCGAAGAAATCGGCATGACGCTGACCGACAGCCTGGCCATGCGCCCGGCTGCCAGTGTCAGCGGTTTCTACCTGGGCCACCCGCAGGCCTGCTACTTTAATGTCGGCAAGATAGGCGACGACCAGCTCAAAGACATGGCGCTGCGCCGTGGCATGACCGAGCCAGCGCTGCAGCGCCTGCTGGCACCGAATTTGTAGCGGGCAGGCGGTCCTGGCATCCACCAGCCTGGATGGCCTTGGCGAATTTCAGGTACCGGTGTTGGCGCCGAAATTGTTCCCCCGGTTTGGGTCGGACTCATTGCCATGCTTCAAGCGGTAACGAAACCAGCCAGCACAGCTTTTACAATCGGCCAGATTGCAATAACTCCAAAGACGACCATGACTGTCATCCGATTTTCTGACTTGTGCGCCCAGGGCCAGGTGGCCGGCAAACGCGTCTTCATCCGTGCTGACCTGAATGTGCCGCAGGATGACGCAGGCAACATCACCGAAGACACCCGCATCCGCGCCAGTGTGCCCTGTATCCAGATGGCGCTTGACGCAGGTGCTGCCGTGATGGTTACCAGCCACCTGGGCCGTCCCACCGAAGGCGAGTTCAAACCCGAAGACTCCCTGGCTCCCGTGGCCAAGCGCCTGGGCGAGCTGATGGGCCGCGACATTCCCGTGGTGGCCAACTGGGTTGACGGCGTGGATGTCAAACCTGGCCAACTGGTGATGCTGGAAAACTGCCGCGTCAACAAGGGCGAGAAGAAAAACAACGAAGAGCTGGCCAAGAAAATGGCCGCCTTGTGTGACGTGTTTGTGCATGACGCCTTTGGTACCGCGCACCGCGCCGAAGGCACCACCTACGGTATCGCCCAGTTTGCCCCCATTGCCTGCGCTGGCCCCTTGTTGTCGGCTGAAATCGACGCCATTAACCTGGCTCTGGCCAACCCGAAACGCCCACTGGTGGCGATTGTGGCGGGCTCCAAGGTGTCCACCAAGCTCAGCATTCTGCAAGCCTTGGCCAAGAATGTGGACCAGCTCATCGTAGGTGGCGGTATTGCCAACACCTTCATGCTGGCTGCGGGCCTGAAGATTGGCAAAAGCCTGGCCGAACCCACGCTGGTGAGTGAGGCCACAGCTGTCATCGCCGCCATGAAGGCCCGTGGTGC
>DAOSLL010000214.1:0-6565 GCA_035368905.1 Rhodoferax sp. | reverse complement strand
CACCGTGCCAAACAGCGCCTGCGCAATGCCGACACCACACAAGATGAAATATTTCCAGGCCGCCTCCAGGCTGGCGGTGGTGCGATAGACGCTGACCAGCAGCACGGTGGTCAGCGTGGCGGCTTCCATCGCCACCCAGATGATGCCCAGATTGTTGGTGGTCAGGCCCAGCAGCATGGTGAAGCTGAACAACTGGTACATGCTGTGGTACAGCCGCATGCGTGGCACTGTCATCTTGCCGTGGTCTTGCTCCAGGCGCATGTAGGGCCGTGAAAAAATGGCGGTGGTCAGGCCAACAAAAGCCGTCAGGGTGACCAGAAAAACATTCAGCGGGTCTATGTAGAACTGCTTGCCCCATACAAACTGCGGGCCATCCGCAATCACCTGCGCCGTCAGCAAACAGGCTGCCAGAAAAGTGCCAAGGCTGAACGCCACATTCACATCCCGCGCCGCAGCGCGATGCCCGACCAGGGCCAGCACCAGGCCACCGAGCAGCGGAATTCCCAGTACGAAAAAAAGTGCGTTCATGCTCAGTCTTCCTTGAGCACTTCAAGGTTGTGAATGTCGAGGTTGTCAAATTTCTCGCGAATCTGAAACATGAAAACCCCAAGAATCAGAACGCCAACCAGCACGTCAAGTGCAATGCCAAATTCAACAATCATCGGCATGCCGTTGGTGACGGTGGTAGCGGCAAAGATCAGCCCGTTTTCCATTGACAAGAAGCCAATCACCTGCGGTACGGCTTTGGAGCGGGTGATCATCATCATGAAGGACAGAAAAACACAGGCCAGCGCAATGCCCAGCGAGCCGCCAGCAATCGAGTCGGACAGGCGCGACACTGGCAGCGCCAGGCTGAACGCAAAAATCACCAGCGCAATGCCGACCAGCATGGTGGTCGGGATGTTGAGCAGGGTTTCCACGTCCCAGCGCACGTTGAGTTTGTTGATCATGCGGTGCAGCATCCACGGAATAAACACCACCTTGAGCACCAGCGTCAGCAGCCCTGATACATACAGATCTGGCTGATGCGTGACATAACCCAGCAAAAACGAGGCGGCTACCAGCGCGGCTCCTTGCAGCATGAACAGGTTGATGAGCGACACAATGCGCCGCTGCGAGATCATGGCAAACGACAGCAGCAGAATCAGCGTGGCAAACAGGTTGATGAGTTGGGGTACAAACTTGATCATCCGACCCCCAGCAGCACATTGACCAGCAAACCAATCACCGCCAGCAAAAAGGCGGTGCCTAAAAACTCGGGCACACGAAACACCCGCATTTTGGCGCTGGCGGTCTCAATCATGGCCAGCAGCATGCCACCTGCTGCCAGCTTGAACACCAGCACCGGCAGCGCCATCAGCAGCGTCAACGGTGCATTGGCCTCGGCCACGCCCCAAGGAAAAAACAGCGCCAGGCCGATGCACGAATAGGCAAACAGCTTCAGGCTGGCGGCCCATTCCAGCAGCGCCAGGTGGCGGGCCGAATACTCCAGAATCAGAGCCTCGTGGATCATGGTGAGTTCAAGGTGGGTGTCAGGGTTATCGACCGGCACACGGGCGTTTTCGGCCAGCGACACCATGGTGAAAGCCACCCCGGCAAGCAAAAGGCTGGGGTAAATCATCAGATCACGGTGCGCCAAAGTCTCCACAATGGTGGTCAGCGAGGTTGAGCGGGTGATCATGGAGGCGCAAAACAGCACCATCAGCAAGGCTGGCTCTGCCAGAAAACCCACCAGCATTTCGCGCCGCGCGCCTAACGAACCAAAGGCGGTGCCAATGTCCATGGCTGCCAGCGAAATAAACACCCGCGCCAGCGCAAACAAGCCGACCAGCGCAATCGCGTCGGCGGCCGGCGACAGCGGCAAATCGGTCGAGATGGTCGGGATGATGGCGCAAGCCAGCAACATGCAACTGAAAATGACGTAAGGCGCAAAGCGGTACAGCGGCGAGGCGTGCTCGGCCATCAAAGATTCCTTGTTGAAGAGTTTGTGCAGCATGCGGTAGGGCTGCAACACACCCGGCGCAGATTTGTTTTGCAGCCAGTGCCGCCATTGGTTGACCCAACCCGACAGCAATGGTGCCAGCAGCAGCGCTGTGACCAGCGCCAGCAATTGTGAAAAAATGCCCAGCGCGCTCATCGCTTGACCAGCAGCAGCACGACCACCAGCGTGGCAAAGCTGTACATCAGATAGACCGCAATGCGACCCTGCTGCAACAGGCCGACAATGTCTGAAATGCGCTGCACCCAGCGGGCCAGCGGCAAATAAAGGGCATACCAGAGCGGGTCTTCCAAGGTCACCTGGTAATGGGGTTGCGCATCAAAAGCAGTTGGCAATTGCCGGGTGATGCGGAAAAACGAATCAAAAATCCGCCGGATCGGCTGGCCCAGACCTTCGGCTGTGTCTTGCATGCGGGCGGTTTGCCAGGGGTGGCCGCAGTCCCACGGCGGCACCCGGCGCAGGCGACCATGGTAGAGCCTGCGCACCAGCAAAAAGGACAGGCCAAAGCTGGCCAGTACGACCAACAGAAAAATGGCGGGTGCATAGCTGGCCCGGTCAATGTGAACCGGCACCAGCAGCCAGCCGCTATCGTTCACCGTCTGGGTCAGTCCGCCGTGCACCAGCAGCCGGGTCACCGGCTCGATCAACGCAATGGTCTGATTGGGTAACAGGCCAAGCAGCAGGCAACCGGTCACCAGCCACATCATGCCGAGTCGCTCCCATGCCCCGGCATCACGCGCCTTTGACAGTTTTTCCTCGCGCGGCTGGCCCAGAAAAACCACGCCAAAATACTTGACCATGGTGTAGCCGGACAAGGCCGCAATCAAGGCGATCAGCGCCGCCATCACCGGCACCAGCATGTCGAGAAACGAACTTGGCAGCCCGGTGGTGAACAAAAAACTCTGCAGCAGCAGCCATTCGGCGACAAAGCCACCAAACGGCGGCAGGCCGGCGCAGGCCAGCACGCCGACCAGCGTAGGCCAGGCGACCCACGGCATGTAACGAATCAGGCCACCAAGCCGACCCAAACTGCGTTCGCCAGTGGCGTGCATCACGGCACCAGTGCTGCAAAACAGCAGGCTCTTGAAAAACGCGTGGCTGATCATGTGGTAAAGCGCAGCGGTCAGCGCCAGCGCTGACAGCGCATGCATCTCATAGGCTGAGAACAGCAGTGACAAGCCCATGCCAGCACACATCAGGCCGATGTTTTCGATCGACGAATAGGCCAGCAGGCGCTTCATCTCAACTTGCACGGTGGAAAACACCACGCCAAACAAGGCAGTGGCCAGGCCAACGAGCATCAGCAACACGCCCCACCACCAGATGCGGGTTTGCAGCAAGTCAAACGACACCCGCAAGATGCCGTAGAGCGCGATTTTGAGCATGACACCACTCATCAGCGCTGAAAAAGGCGAGGGTGCGGCCGGGTGTGCCTCGGGCAACCAGGCATGCAACGGCAGCAAACCGGCCTTGGCTCCAAAGCCAAATACCGCCAGCACAAAGGCCACCGAACCCCAGAACGGGGTCAACTGCTGCGCCCGCATGTTGGCAAACGTGTAGTCACCGGTATTGGCCTGCAGCAAACCGAAACACAGCAAAATGCCCAAGGCACCGACATGCGCGACCAGCATGTACAAGTAGCCGGCCTGGCGAATCTCTGGAATGCGATGGTTGGCCATCACCAGAAAAAAGGACGCAAGCGCCATGGTTTCCCACATCACCATGAAAACGTAAGCGTCGTCAGCCATCACCAGCATGGCAATGCTGGCCAGAAACAGGTGGTATTCCAGGCAAATCAGGCCGGGCGGGGTGCCTTCACCGTGACGAAAGTAGCCCGCCGCAAAAGCCGACACGCCGGCCGAGACAGCACCGATCAACAGCAGGAAAAAGGCCGACAGACTGTCAAGCCGCAAATGAAACGGAAGCTGCGGCAAGCCCAGTGGTAGCACCGCAGTCTCTGGCGCAGCAAAGGCGGCACTGAGAGCCACCGCCATCAACAGCACCGACAAAAAGGCGCCGGCAGGAAACAGCACGATGGCCACCAGGCGAAGCCGCCGCAAAGCTGCCACACCCAACAGACCAATCAACAACCACCCAGCCACCACCAGCAGCACCCAATCAAGGTGGACCCAAGTGGCCGGATGAGTGAAACTGTTCATGAATCGGTTGATTGAAGTGAAGGCAGGTGAGCGCGAGATATTACACCCTGCATTTACCGCCATCGAGCCTGATCTTGCGGCTGCATTCTGGATGCGGGGCTAAAATGCCAGCAAAAGGCTTCAAACCATGAACATTTTCTACCGTCCCCAATACCAATCTGACATCACCAAGTTCATTGATGAACTTAAAGCCAAGAACCCTGAGCTTGAAGCGGCTCAGCGCCAGGGTCGCAGTCTGCTGTGGGACAAAGCTGTGGACCGGAATGCATGGACCCAGTACCGGGCCGCGCAAGTCGAACAACAGCCCTATGTCTATCAGACCTCCGGAAGAGAATAGGCTTTTGACCCTGTAGCCCTTGTTCTGCCTGCGCTGGCAGCTACTTTTGCTATAGCAATCTGGTTTCAATGGTGCGATCAGGAACGCTGGCTCAATCTGCCGAGGTTGCCCTGTCTGGCATGCCCAGCGTAGTGGATCAGGTAGCGGTCGCACGACTCTATGGTGAACCACTGTTTGCCATGCCTCAGGACTTGTACATCCCGCCCGATGCGCTGGAAGTGTTTCTGGAGGCGTTTGAAGGCCCGCTTGATTTGCTGCTGTACCTGATTCGCAAACAGAATTTCAACATTCTTGATATTCCCATGGCTGGCCTGACACGCCAGTATTTGAGCTACATCGATGAGATTCGCCACCGCAACCTTGAGTTGGCAGCCGAGTACCTGCTGATGGCGGCAATGCTGATCGAGATCAAGTCGCGCATGTTGCTGCCACCCAAAGCCGTGGCACAAGGGCAAGACGAGCAAGACCCACGCGCCGAGCTGGTGCGCCGCCTGCTGGAGTACGAGCAAATGAAGCAGGCGGCAGGGCGGCTGAACCTCTTGCCGCAGTTGGGCCGTGATTTTTTGACGGCGCAGGTTTGTATCGAGCAGTCGCTGCAGCCGTACTTTCCTGAAGTCAGCTTGAGCGACCTGCAGGAGGCCTGGGCGGGTATTTTGAGGCGCGCGAAACTGGTGCAACGACACCACATCAGTCGCGAGGAACTGTCAGTACGCGAACACATGAGCATGGTGCTCAAGCGCTTGCAGGGGCAGCGCTTTGTTGAGTTTGAGGCCTTGTTTGACCCTGGCAAAGGCATGCCGGTGTTGGTGGTTACCTTTATTGCCCTGCTGGAACTCGCCAAAGAAGCCCTGGTTGAAATCAACCAGGCAGAGGCCTACGCTCCAATTTATGTCAGATTGGCTTACACGCCGTCCTGAGCTTTTCTATGAATCCCAAAAATCCAAACATTGCAAAACCGCTTGCGCCCCTGTCGTTTGACGTCTTGATTGTCGGCAGTGGCCTGGCCGGATTGAGCGCCGCACTGTTGCTGTCCCACAACAAGAAAGTTGCCGTCATTACCAAGCGCGCCGTTTCCGAAGGATCGAGTGGCTGGGCCCAGGGGGGTATTGCTGCGGTATGGAACAAGGACGACAGTTTTGCCGCCCACGTTGATGACACGCTGATCGCCGGAGCGGGTCTGTGCGATCTGGCCGCAACACGTTTTGTGGTGGAAAACGCACCCAAGGCGATTGGCTGGCTGCAAAGCATGGGGGTGCCGTTTTCTGAAGAAGACGGCCAGTTGCATCTGACGCGCGAAGGTGGGCATAGCGCCCGGCGCATCGTGCATGTGACCGATGCCACCGGTGCTGCGGTACAACGCACGCTGATCGACGCGGTGCTGAAAACCCCCAACATCACCCTGTTTGAGCAGCACACCCTGGTGGACCTGATCACCACCGACAAGCTGGCGCTGCCCGGCAAGCGCTGCCTGGGCCTGTACGCGCTGGACAGCCAGACCGATCAGGTGCTGACCTTCGAGGCACCACAGACGATTCTGGCTACCGGTGGTGCTGGCAAGGTCTATCTGTACACCACCAACCCCGACACTGCCACCGGCGACGGTATTGCGGCAGCCTGGCGCGCCGGTTGCCGGGTGCAGAACATGGAGTTCATCCAGTTTCATCCGACCTGCCTGTACCACCCGCATGCCAAATCGTTCCTGATCAGCGAAGCGGTGCGCGGTGAAGGCGGGCGTCTGCTGTTGCCCGACGGCACCCGGTTCATGCCGCAGCATGACCCGCGTGCCGAGCTGGCACCGCGTGACGTGGTGGCGCGGGCGATTGATTTCGAGATGAAAAAGGGCGGCTTTGACTGTGTCTATCTCGATATTTCGCACCAGCCCTTGAGTTTTTTGATGGAGCACTTTCCCAACATATACGCGCGCTGCCTGGAGCTGGGCATCGACATCGCCAAACAGCCGATTCCGGTGGTGCCCGCTGCCCACTACACCTGCGGCGGCGTGCTGGCCGACTTGCAGGGTCGTACCGATGTCGCCGGGCTTTACGCCATTGGAGAAACCGCCTGCAGCGG
>DAOSLL010000213.1:0-6568 GCA_035368905.1 Rhodoferax sp. | reverse complement strand
CCCGACCTGCCAGGGCAGTTGGTGGCCCGACATGAATCTGGCGCAGGGGTTTGAAATCTGGCGTGACCTGGGCCTGACGGGCTCGGGCGAGCCCATCAGTTTTGCCGCGCTGACCGCCATTCATTACATGCACCGGCTGCTGGCCTATGGCGTGTTGGGTTTGCTGATGCTGCTAGCCTGGCAACTCAACCGGTCAAATGCATGGCGACTGCAATCCCGTCTGCTGGCAGCATTGATCGGTTTGCAATTGGCCACCGGTCTGGCCAATGTGGTGTTGGGCTGGCCGCTGCTGGCTGCGCTGCTGCACACCGGGGGTGCGGCGGCCCTGGTGCTGACGCTAACCTGGGTTGGCGCTGGTGCGGCACCCAGGCGCAAAGTGCTGCCTGCAGGCGGCCCGACAGTTTCCGGGCGTCAGCCATGAGTGCGCCGACCGGCCCGGCGACCGCGACGACTTTGTCGGTATGGGCCCAGTTTTATGCGCTGACCAAGCCACGCGTGATCCAGCTCATCGTATTTTGTGCCCTGATCGGCATGGTGCTGGCGGTGCCCGGTGTGCCGTCCTGGCCGCAGGCGGGTAAGGCGCTGCTGGCCTGTATCGGCATCTGGCTGGTAGCGGGCGCGGCGGCGGCCTTTAACTGCATCATCGAAAAGAGCATTGATGCCAAGATGAAGCGCACCGCCTGGCGACCTACTGCCAAAGGTCAGTTGGGTGACCGCCAAACCCTGTTGTTCTCTGCCAGCTTGTGCGCACTGGGCTCAGGGCTGCTCTACCTTGCCGTCAATCCGCTGACCATGTGGCTGACCTTCGCCACTTTTATCGGCTATGCGGTGATCTATACGCTGATCTTGAAGCCCCTGACGCCGCAAAACATTGTGATTGGCGGTGCCTCCGGTGCCATGCCACCGGTACTTGGCTGGGCGGCCATGGCGGGCAATGTCGGACCGGAGGCCTTGATCCTGTTCTTGATCATTTTCTTGTGGACACCGCCGCACTTCTGGGCGCTGGCACTGTACCGGGTGGAAGACTACCGCAAGTCCGGTTTGCCAATGTTGCCGGTGACGCATGGCAATGAATTTACCCGGCTGATGGTGCTGCTCTATACCTTCATTTTGCTGGCCGCATGTCTGTTGCCATTTGTCTATGGCATGAGTTCCTGGCTTTACCTGGTGGTGGCTGTGGCTTTGAGTGGCGGCTTCTGTCTGCATGGATGGTGGCTGTGGCGCGATTACTCTGATGTGCTGGCGCGCAAGACCTTCCGGTTTTCGCTGATTCATTTGAGCGCGCTGTTTGCTGCCCTGTTGATCGATCACTACCTGCCGGGCTGAGCGGGCAGCAGTGTGAGCCGTGGCGCTTCGCTGCGGGCCAAACTGCCAGCGGTTTATGATCAAACCCATGAACAAACGAAACGCTATAAAAACAATAGCTATCAGCGCAATATGGACGGGCGCTGCAGGCCTTTTTGTTGCATGTTCCGAGGGTGCCCCGAAGTTTACCGCGATTGACATCACCGGGGCTGACTATGCCAAGGACTTTGCCCTCGTGGACCACAATGGCCAGGCCAGAACCCTCAAAGACTTCCATGGCAAGGTCGTCATGATGTTCTTTGGCTACACCCAGTGCCCGGATGTCTGTCCAACCTCGATGACCGAAATGGTGGCCATCAAGAAGCTGCTAGGCAAGGACGGTAACCGCCTGCAAGGCCTGTTTGTCACAATCGACCCTGGGCGCGACAAGGCCGACATGCTCAAGGCTTATATGGAGAACTTCGACCCAACCTTTCTGGCGCTATTGCCGGCACCCGATCAACTGGCCGCACTTGCCAAAGACTACAAGGTCTATTACAGGAAAGTCGATGGCCCCACGCCGACCAGCTACACCATGGACCACACGGCTGGCAGCTACGTGTATGACCCCCAGGGCAAGTTGCGCCTGTTTACCCGCTACGGCACCAAGCCGGAACTGACCGCAGCGGATATTCAAATGCTGCTGAAGCTCTCTGGTTGAATTGCGCCCGCCTGGTTGAGTGAATTTTGACTTAGGCGATAATTCAAACTGGCGTGCCCTGATGACGAAATAGGTAGACGTAACGGACTTGAACAATTTGAGCACCTGTGTGGAAACGCTCAGTGTGAATCCCGTCAAATTCGGTGAACCCTTCGCGCACAGTTTTGTGCGCATGGCAACGCCGAGCCGAGCCCCCTGATCGGGGGAAGGTGTAGAGAGTAGACGGCGGGGGCCTACAGCACCAGTAATGGTGTCATGGTCAAGGCGTACTCCAGACCACGAACGCATGCAATGTGGCGGTGAAAATCGAAGTGGTAAGAAAATCCGTGGCCAGAAATGGCGTGCCGGTTCGATTCCGGCTCGGGGCACCATTTGACGGTTTCATACCGTATCAAACCCTATCAAAACCCGCACGTTTCCCTAGCGTAGCGGGTTTTTCTTTGCCTTATTGGGTGTCAAGTCGTATCATTACAGCGCAAACCTTTTACAGTACTTTTAACCATATCTGGCAAGTACTGGAAAGCAGATACTGTATTTGATCGACCGAAGGGGCAAACATGGCACTGACAGACACTTTCGTGAAGCAAGTCAAGCACAGCGGCAAAGCTGCTGGCGACAGATACACGGACGGCAGCAACATGTACTTGCACGTCAAAGCTGCTGGTAAGTATTGGCGCATGGACTACACCCATAGCGCCAAGCGCAAAACGCTAGCCTTGGGCGTTTACCCGGCGGTGTCGCTACTCAAGGCACGCCAGCGGCGCGACAAAGCACGAGAGCTACTCGCTGACGGAATCGACCCTGGCGCAGCAAAGCAGGAAGCCAAACAAGCTCAGGCGGCAGCGATGGCCAACACCTTTGAGGCGGTAGCACGCGACTGGATGGAAAAGACTGCGGCTGATCGAATTGCCAGCACCACCCAAAAGATTGATAACTGGATGACCCATGACGTGTACCCATACATCGGGACCAAGCCCATATCGACCATTGGGCCGCGAGACGTGTTGGCCGCTTTGCGGCACATGGAAGCACGTGGCGCATTGGAAAGCGTGCAGCGCGTCAAGCAACACATTGGGCAGGTGTTTCGGTATGCCGTTGCAACTGGCAGCGCAGAGCGCGATCCAACGCCAGACCTGAAAGGCGCACTGACCAAACATGCCCCAAAGAACTACGCCGCCATTACCGACCCTAATCAGGCTGGTGAGCTGATGCGCAGCATCTTCAACTACGCAGGACACCCCAACGTCATCGCAGCGCTGAAATTGTCACCGCTGGTGTTTGTCCGGCCTGGTGAACTTCGCGGCGCAGAATGGGCAGAGATTGATCTGGACGCGGCGCAATGGGTGATTCCTGCCAGCAAGATGAAAATGAAGGTTGACCACATCGTCCCGCTTTGCACTCAGGCAGTAGAGATTCTGAAAGGCATGAAGCTGCTGACTGGGCACAGACGCTATGTGTTCCCCAGTATTGGGCGCAGCGAGGATCGGCCAATGAGTGAGAACACCATCAACAGCGCATTGCACGCCATGGGCTACGGTACTGACAAACATACTGCCCATGGTTTTCGGGCGATGGCACGCACCATCATGGATGAGGTGCTGGAAGAACGGGTTGACCTGATCGAGCACCAGTTAGCGCACCAAGTCAAAGACCCCAACGGCAGGGCCTACAACCGGACAGCGCACCTGCCAGCACGCAGGGCCATGATGCAGCGCTGGGCGGACTATTTGGACAAGTTGCGCATCGGCGCGGACGTGATCCAGTTCAAGGCGGCATAACAGTTTTTGACCACGCCTAGCCCGACGGGGCGAAAAGCAGATTACCCCTGATCTGCCTGGCGCTGGTTCATTCTCAGGGCGTGAAGAGGGGCGGTATGAGTATCAAAATTCCAGATGGCTATGTGCTGTGCAAAAAGGGCGGTAGACCCAAAAAAGATGGTCGCCACATTGCCGTTTTAATGGCTCAGTTGTTGCGTATAGAAATACACAAAGAAAAATCCTACATGGCGCATGAATGGATTTTGAGCCACTGGCAAGACCGGAGTATTGATGACGAGTCGGCAATAAGGCGCGAAATACGATTAGCCCGGCCGCTTATGGATAAGCACCTTATTATCATTTCAGAAAATTATATTCACGCCATCAGGACACCGTTGGTAGAAGGGTCACTAGCCTGGTTTTGGCACGTTGGAATTCACGAGGCGTTACGGTTAAAAGTTGAAAATTTGACAGGTGTCGTGCAGTTTGAGGCACCCCAATTCATCCCTCTAGCCATGCTTGCAAAGCGCACCCCAACGCAACGTTAGTGCTATCAAATTTGTAAGGGCAAAAACTGTTTATGCCCCGGTCAATAACCATATTTGACCTTACCAAAAACGACCACTGTTTTGAGACTCGGGTTTCTTTCATAAGGAATCCCGATATGTCACCCACCATCACCCGGTTCAAAACCAAGCCCACGGCACCCACGCCAGCGGCATCTACAGCACCGACTCAGTTTGTCTTTGACGCACTGCCCGACAGCGCATGGCTTCGGGAATCTCAACTGGTGCGCAGTCCAAAGAACCCGGACAGCGCCATTGCCCCGCTGCCATTTTCAGCACCGACGCTGTGGCGCATGGTGAAGGCTGGACGGTTTCCCAAACCCCACAAACTTAGTGAGCGCGTGACAGCCTGGCAGGTGGCACAGGTGCGCGAATGGATGACGGCACAGGCAGCGGCATAAGGGGCTGGCCATGCACACCAACATCAAGCAAAAAGCCCCCAGAGCTTGCGACTCCAAGGGCTTGCATATCAACACCAACGCGTCGTATTTTGCCAGCCACGGGTCGATTCAACAAGACCACGGCGGCAACAATACCAGCCTGGCCATTGCGCCGGATGACTTCGCTCTGATCACCACGGCGACCGAAGCGAGAGTGGACACACGGTTACTGGCGCGGCAACTTGGCAACAAACACAAACCCGTCATTGCACTGATCGACAAGTACCAGAAAGAGCTTGAACGCTTCGCTAAGGTGCTTTTTAAAAAAGCACCTTCGGGCGGAAAGACGGGCCAGCTTGAACGTTTTGCGCTGCTGAATGAAGATCAAGCGTTTTTTGTTTTGGCCTTGTCACGCAACACCGACACCGTGGTGACGCTCAAATCCAAGCTGGTGACGGCATTCGGCAACGCACGCCGGGCGGCAGCGATGCGCCAAACCGAGTATTTGCCCGAATACCACCACCTGCATGACCGCATCGGTGAACTGGCGGCGGGTTCCCCCAATGAGCGCTGGACTCACGCGAACGTCAACAAGGCGGTGAACAAGTTTGCAGGCATCGTGCCTGGCCAGCGTGCCAGCGCCGGACTACCCCAGCAAGCGCTGCTGATTGTTGCGCAACTGGTGGCAGCAAAAGCGGCTCAGGGCGCGACAGATCATCATGACGGGTATCAGCGTATCAAATCATCGTTGAAGGCGCTACAGGGCACGCTGGCGCTGGAGGTGGCTGGACATGAGTAGCACCATCACCAAACGCAAAGGTCGGGGCCGCTCAGTCAAGAGCATGGCGCTGATTCAGGCCGCTATCCGCATCTTGCAAGAGATACAGCCATGTTCAATCCGGGCAGTCTGCTATCGGCTGTTCACCGAAAAGCTGATCCCAGATATGGGCAAAAAGAGCACGGGCGCAGTCGGCACCCAGCTTGTTTATGCCCGTGAAAGTGGGCTGATTGACTGGTCTTGGATTGTTGACGAAACCCGCGAAGCTGAAACCGTCAAATCATGGTCAGACCCTGAATCCATCATCATGGCGGCGGTACAGCAATACCGCAAAGACTACTGGGAAACCCAGCCACGCCGGGTAGAGGTATGGAGCGAGAAAGGCACCATTCGCGGCACAGTGGCACCCATTCTGAAAAAGTACGGTGTCACTTTTCGCGTGCTGCATGGCTATGGGAGCGCGACTTCTATCCACGGAATTGCCCAGGAAACGCAGGCCAGCGACAAGCTCATGACGGTGTTTTACATCGGCGACCACGACCCATCCGGGCGGCATATGTCCGAAGTTGATCTACCTGAACGACTCGCACGGTACGGCGGCAGTGCCCTCATTATTCGGCTGGCACTTGCAGACAGTGACGTGACGGCTGACAGCAAGTTGCCCTGGTTTCCCGTGGGCGACAAGATCAACGACACCCGCTATCAGTGGTTTACCGAACGCTTCGGGCAGCGCTGCTGGGAAGTTGACGCATTGCCCCCGCCGGTACTGCGCGCGCGGCTCGACAGCGCCATTGCAAACGAGCTGGATTTGGACGCATGGCAGCACGCAGTGAAGATCGAAAAGGCCGAAACCGATTCCATGAAAAACATCATGGGCTACTTCAAGGCGAGTATTTCCAGGCTAGACCCAAAATACTCTGATCGGGGGGCGCATGGCTAAAAAACCCCGTGTTGACGAAAGCCGGGAACCGGGCGGGTACTGCGCATTGCCCTGGTGCGTGATCGACTCGCACGCGTATCAATCGCTCAGCTACCCGGCGGCGGCGCTGCTGATCGAGGTGGCGAGGCAGTATGTCCGAAAC